>NZ_JAAHBQ010000018.1 GCF_020144665.1 Oscillatoria salina IIICB1
CTGGGGGAGAGGTTCAAATCTTGAACTTAACAATTACCACCATTAACCGAACTAAGAATTTAAGAACCTAACCCCCCTACCCCCTTCCCTACAACCGAAGGGGGAGTAAAGAATAGTTTTAAACCTTTTCTTCTTCTTCTCCCCTCTCCTCGTAGGAGAGGGGCTGGGGGAGAGGTTCAAATCTTTATTGACTTAAAATCTGCTGCAAATTGTAAAAAAAAACGCCCCCGCTCAAGCAAATTAGTTAAAATTAAATTACCACAAAATTAACCTAATATTGTTATGGAAACCATCTTAGGTAGTTTATTCATCCTAACTTTAATCACAGGTATTTCCGGACTGAAAATTGACCGAGAATACGAGCGGGGCGTAATTTTTCGCTTAGGTCGCTATCATCAAACTAAAGGACCCGGTATGTACTGGATTTTGCCCGTAATCGACCAAAAAGCACAAGTAGATATTCGCACCAAAACTGTTGATATCGCCCCCCAAGAAACAGTCACCGCCGACAGCGTAACTATTAAAGTTAATGCTGTGCTTTATTATCGTATTATTGACGCTAACAAAGCAATTAATAACGTCGAAAAATATCAAACCGCAGTTTACCAAGCTGCAATGACGACTTTACGCAACGTAGTCGGACAAAATAATCTTGACGACGTTCTCCAAAAGCGCGATAAAATTAACTTCAAAGTTCAAGAAATTGTTGATGAAATGACCGAACCTTGGGGCGTAGAAATCGAGCGCGTAGAAATTCGAGACGTAGAAATTCCTTTAGCAATGCAACGCGCAATGGCGAAAGAAGCCGAAGCTTTACGAGAAAAAAGAGCGCGTTTAATTAAAGCTTCCGCCGAACAAGAAGCCTCGATTAAATTAGCCGAAGCTTCTAAGAAAATTGTCGAAAATCCCGCCGCGCTAGAGTTACGTCGCTTGCAAATGCTCACAGAAATTGGTGCAGAAAATAATACCACTACTTTAATTATGATGCCGTCGGATTTTATTTCTTTGGCAAAGCAATGGACAGAATCACTTCAGCAGAATAAAAATGTTTCTGTCAATGGTGCTGCGAAAGAGATAATTGATTCTCATGGGGAATTAAACAGCGAAGAAACTTGATTGTAGAGACGTTGCATGCAACGTCTCTACATAATTTGAATTGAGGTGAGTAAATAACATTCGATCCTCGTCCCTTGGCTCCGCCAGGGGACGCACACCCAAGGCTCTGCCTTGATTAAAATGGAGGCTGGAGGTTTCATTCCCCGGCAGAGTCAGGGAACGAGAAAATTATCGACGGCAAAATTTGGATTCATCGAGATGGTACAGAAGAGGGTGTTGCTAGTGAATTTCTGAATGCAGGTATTCCCAAAGAACGTATTGTTTTAGCCTTTAAGTCCCCTAGTGTGAGGAAGCATACAGGATTTGCGATCGCGTAATTTCTCAAGCGCGATTTTGAGGAAGAAATTTTTCCTTAAAGTAATTATTATTGAAGCAAATTATTTAATTTAGAAACCGTGGACTCTGGTTGACCATCAAGAGGAAAAATTAAAATACTCTTAACTTCTGGATTATTAACCAAATTTTCTAAATGATGAAACTGTCGTTCTGTGATAGCAATTCCATCAGTTTGTTTGACATACTTTAATTCTTCTTGAAAATTTTCCTCATTATAAACTTGAATAAAAACACGGTCAACATTCCATTTTTGCCAGTCCGCAGCAAAATATCTCTTAGCCCAATAAGGATTATGATGACAAAGATCGAAACTAACGGAAGGGTTAGCTTGTTTCATCTCAGAAATTAACAGTTGCACAAACTTCGTTAAATTAGCAGTACGGTCAACTTTCCCAGGAAGTTCTGCATGATATCCCAAATAATCATCCCATTGCACTGCATCAATTTCTGGATATTTAGTCACAAATTCTACAAGAATATTTTTGAAAAAATCAGCAACTTCAGGTATTTCTACATCCAGGACATAATGGTCAACACCAGGATGCGTTTTATCTACACCAGGAACTATCCATTTGCGAGAAACAGCTAAGTCAAATACGGGACTATTCTCGTCAATTTTAATACCTTTTTCAAAGTAAGCATGAACTTCCATTCCTTGTTTATGAGCTTCATCAATTAACCAATCTAACCATTTGTCTTGAAACTCGTTAGGACAGCTTTGGTAGCCTAATGTTTGTTGCATAACTTGACTATTATACATCGTACAAGCATTACCCCAAACTCCATGAATAATGGTATTAATTCCTTGAGAACGATAGTAGCGTACTCGTTCGCGAATGGTTTGTTCGCTAGCGTTATTCGTGATTTGGTAACGACTTAAATAAACACCTCGAATTGCTTTTTGTTCCCAAGGAGTTTTTGGTTTTGCTGGTAATGGTGAAGCTGGTTGAGTTGCTGGTTCAAGTTTTTCTAAGTCTGTTGCAGAAGGAGAAGGAGAAGCTGAAGGAGTAGGATTAGAATTAGGTTTTGTCGAAGCTATGGGAGTCGGAGTTGATATCGGAAGAGAGATTTGCTGAACTTTGGAGAAAAGTTGGCTAATATTGGGAATTCCATATTGACTAAACCACCAATAACCACCACCTAAGACAACTAGAATGAGAGAAATTGGAATATTAGCGCAACCACATCCACTGGGCTTTTTTTTCTGGTTTGACATTGTTTAGATAGGTGAAATTGAGCCGATACTGAGAGAATTAATAACTAAATTTTCATTAACCAGGGAAAAAGTCCAACGCAGCCTCAAATAAAAACAGCAACACAAACTAATCGGGTTAGCCAAGTTTTTCTGACTAAATTTTTCTGAATTAGATGAGTTAAAGTATGTTCGATAATTGTCATTTCTTCGAGCTGATAAATCAATTAAATGGTGATTAAAGCTTGTGAATTTAGAAAAGCAAGTTGCTTAAAAATGTCTGGAAATAATCTCATTATTTACTAGTGGTAAAAAATCATTATTAATCTACCGCAGCAATTCCTGCTAAGTTGAGAATTTCGGGAATCAAATCTTCTCGTTTAACCGCCATCATGTGAACTCCATGACAAATTTGCTTCGCTAATTTTACTTGTTCGGCGGCAATTTTCATTCCTTCTTGAAGGGGTTCTGCGGCATTTGCTAATCTATTAATAGTTTCGTCGGGAATATTGACACCGGGAACGCAACGATTAATAAATTGAGCATTTTTTGCGGATTTTAAGAGGAAAATTCCAGCTAAAATTGGCTTATTTGTGTTGACTGCAACTTGAGTCATAAATTTGTCCAATTTATCAAAATCACTGATTAGTTGACTTTGGAAAAATTGCGCCCCTGCTGCCAATTTACGCTCGAATCTTTTTTGTAAACTAGCCCAACTTTTTAACTGAGGGTCAACAGCAGCACCACAGAAAAGATTTAAAGGTTCGTCAGTGAGGGGTTTATCGTTGTAATCGAAACCTTGATTTAGTTTAGCAATTAATTTGAGTAGACGCACAGATTCGAGATCGAAAACACTTTTTGCATCTTGATGATCGCCTGCTTTGACTGGATCGCCTGTTAATGCTAATATATTACGAATTCCGAGAGCGTGAGCGCCCATCAAGTCAGCTTGTAAACCGATACAGTTGCGATCGCGGCACGCAATCTGACAAATTGGTTCTATTCCCTGTTGTAATAAAATTGTCGATGCAGCTACGGATGACATTCGCAGCACTGCCCGACTGCCATCGGTTACATTAACAGCATGAACTCTACCTTGCAGAGTTTTTGCCATTTTTAGCATTCTAGCTGGATTTCCGCCTTTGGGAGGCATAACTTCAGCCGTAATCAAAAATTCCTTTGCTTGAATAGCGCGACGGAAACGGGTAGTCATGGAAAATTGGTAGTGGGTAGTTGGTAATTGGTAGAGACGTTATCGAAAACATCTCTACAGCTAATTGTTAGAGAGGGGTAGAATAACCGAAAGCAGATTTGACTCTCGCGAGAGTTTCATTAGCTACGGCTTCTGCTTTTTGGCGACCATCGCGTAAAATTGACTTAAGATAGTCGCGATCGCTCATAATCATCTGATACTTTTCTTGAATTGGCTTCAATGCTTCGATGGTAGTTTCCGTAAGCAGAGGTTTAAACTGTCCCCAACCCATATCTTGACACTCAATAGCAACTTCTGACTTAGGTTTACCTGACAAAAGACCATAAAGCGTCAAAAGATTGTTACACTCAGGACGTTCCGGGTTATCAAATTCCAAACCCTTGACAGGATCGGTTTTACAACGTTTAATTTTTTTAGCGATCGCCTCTGGAGGATCGAGTAAATTAATTCTACTCATCTCTGAAGGATCTGACTTAGACATTTTACTGGTTCCGTCAGTCAAACTCATCACCCGCGCACCTTCAGTCCGAATTAAAGGATCTGGTAACTTTAATACAGGTTTGTCTTTGCTACCAAATTGATCGTTAACTCGAACAGCAATATCGCGAGTCAATTCCAAATGTTGCTTTTGGTCTTCCCCTACAGGTACTTTATCGGTATCATAGAGCAAAATATCCGCCGCCATCAAGACAGGATAGTCTAACAAACCCACACCAACATTTTCCCCTTGTTTGAGCGCTTTTTCCTTAAACTGAATCATCCGCTCCAGCCAATTCAAAGGCGTGATACAGTTGAGTAACCAGGTAAGTTCGCTATGAGCGGGAATGTGGGATTGAATGAAAATTGTCGAATAGGCTAAATCGATCCCGCAAGCCAAATACAAAGCAGCTACCTTGTAAGTATTATCGGCTAAAGTTGCGCGATCGTGAGGTACAGTAATCGCGTGTAAATCTACCACGCAAAAGAAATTATCGTATTGTTGCTGAATTTCTACCCAGTTGCGAATTGCACCTAGATAGTTACCCAGATGTAAATTTCCAGTTGGTTGAACTCCAGAGAGAACTCGCTGCTTACTCATTCCTATAGCTTAAGATAGTCGTGCTGGCACTGCCCAAATGATTATAGTAGTTTGGGGTAGTTATGTAGCATTTTTCTCATTATGACTCAATCTTCGTCTCATCAGGATCTCGCGCAACTAAAAAAATGTCTCGCTTTAGCACAAGATGTCGAAAAACACCAGGAAGCGAAACAATTATTTGAGCAACTTTATGAAAAACTGGCTGAAGAAAATCCCCAAGCCGCGAGTTTACTAGATACAATCTGGCAA
Organism: Oscillatoria salina IIICB1; assembly: GCF_020144665.1. NCBI lineage: Bacteria > Bacillati > Cyanobacteriota > Cyanophyceae > Oscillatoriales > Oscillatoriaceae > Oscillatoria > Oscillatoria salina. The sequence continues at coordinate 5,185 of NZ_JAAHBQ010000018.1, forward strand.
GAATTAATTGCTGCGCGTCGTTCCGAGACTTTTTGGCATAAAATTAGTGATTTTGAGAAAGATATGGCCGATCAAATGTTCCAAAATTTAACTCAATCTCGCCAAAATTATCTTCGTTTGATGCAAGAAATGTAGCTTTATTTTTAGTTCGTAATGAGGGCTTTATTCTCAAAATTATTTTTTTTTCACAGTTATTATCCTTCTTTGAGCTACCTCAAAGACAAAGCAGGGAAGTTTTATCACAGTAAAAGTAGCATTCAATAGCCCCTAATCCCGAAAAGGTGAGCCAGATGAGTCAGACAACCCTAGATATTCAGAAAGCCCCCGGACACCAGATTTTAGCAGCCACGGGTAAGAAATATCTCCGTCCCGGAGGACGCAGTGCGACAGAACAACTTCTAAAGTGGGCAGATTTTCAACCCCATGAAACGGTCTTGGAGTTAGCTGCAAGTTTCGGCTATAGTGCAATTACCCTAGCCCAACGTTACGGGGTCAACGTCATCGGCGTTGAAAAGAATAGCGAAAGCGTCCAAAAAGCCCGTCGAAATGTGCAACTGGCAGGATTAGAAAACCAAATTGAAATTATTGAAGGCGATATCTTTCACTTAGAAGCCATTTCAGGACAGTTTAATTATGTCCTTGCAGAAGCGATTCTTTCAATGCAAGCGGCTTCGGGGAAAGCGAAAATTTTGACGGGAGTTCGTCAAAAACTGAAGCCAGGAGGCAAATTTTTGTCCCACGAACTTTTAGCCCAAGCTAAAGAAGCTCAAATTCATAAAGATTTAGCCCAAAGCATTCGCAGCAACACAACACCAATTTCCGAATCAGGATGGTTAGAACTTTGTGAAAATGCCGGATTACAGGTGCAGCAACACAAAATAGGCGCGATGGGATTACTGAGTCCTCGGCAAATGATTATTGATGAAGGTCTAGGAAATACCCTCAAAATTGGCTGGAATATTTTCACCCATCCCCCGATTCGTCAACGGGTTTTGCAGATGCGAGCGGTTTTTCAAAAGTACCGTCACGAATTAGGATACATCATTCTCTGTGCAACAACCGGAGAAGGGGAAGAAACTTCAGCGTGATGAATCTTTCTCAAAGCTACTATAACCCAATCGATAAATAGATAACAATGACAACCCAAACAAATCAACCTACCCAATCGTTTTTCCTCAACCTCCAAGATAAGATTGAATATCCTCAAGAGGGAATTCTTAGCAACGTTCTTCTCAAAGACTCGAACTGTCAATATACCCTATTCTGCTTGGCTGCGGAAACAGAGATTTCTGAGCATACTTCTACCCGCAATGCAACTGTTAATATCCTAGCCGGGAACGGGACATTAACCTTAGAAGGAAAAGAGATTGCCCTGTCCCCAGGGGTGTTTGTTTTTATGAAAGCCAATGCACCCCACGCCCTGAAAGCTGAGGAAAATTTAGCGTTTTTGCTCACCCTCTCGGAAAGCGAAAAAACTAATTAGGATTTTCAGAATGCTCCCCTTGCGCGATCGCGTCCAACTCGACTCGATCTAAAATGATAATCTGTCCGCCTCGCTGATAACTCAGTACCGACTTCAGACCCTTGACCAAACGGACACATTCTTCGTAGCTAATCCCAATACTGCGGGCTAAACGATAGTAAGGGAGCTTCATCTTGAGCGTTTGACCCTTTGGATTCACTTCTACCCCATACTGGTCAGCAAAATGTAAGATCATACGCGCTAACCGAACAATGGCTCGTTCAGATACTAAGCCATGTACAGTGTTATGCAATTCTTGCAGTCGGGCGTTAAACACTGCCAACATCTGCAAGGCAATGTCGGGATGTTCCTGAATGGTCGCCAGTAAAACCGATCGCTCTACAGTCAGAATTTCACAGTCTGATTGCGCTGTAACCGTCGCTGGTGCAATTTGGTTTCCCACCAAGGCAGGAGCAGCAAAGATTTCCCCCTTAGTCAAGCTCCGTAAGACAGTTTCTTTGCCAGTGGTAGCAATTTTGGTGACTTGTAGCGAACCTCGCAGTAAGCTATACAACCGAGGAGCTAAATCATCCCCTTCATGCAGAATAATCTCTCCCTTATGGTAGAAGGATACCTGAGTATAAGGTTGCAACTTCTGACGTTCTTCATCACTTAAGGAGGCAAACAACTGAATTTGTGAAAGTTGCTCAAGGGTAGCGGGCATCTTAACTTTACCGATAGGAATTTTTGAGTTGTGAAGGGCGCGATCGCGAAAAAAAAATTACGTTTATGAGCTACCTCATAGAACTCAGCACACGGTTTGAGGATAATCCACTCGTAGCGTTAAAGACGATTATGACAACTACCCCTTCTACCGTATCAGTCTTTTCTCAACATTTAGGCATGAGTGAAACTCAAGTCAATGAAATTTTATCTCAGTCCCTCGCTGAGTGTCTCAACTCCCCTGAACTCCAACAACTATTAGAGAGTCTAGATATCCGCAAACTCCAAGAGACTTTACCTACTGCGGGTACAGTCTTACAAAAACGCTTACCCCCTTTCTACCATTGGCTGAAAAATGAATTAGGAGTGGCGCGAGTTCCTGATTCCCCAGACCATACTACTACTTGGGTCATTGGCTTCCTTAACCACACCGAAACCCTCAATCATTTAGTGAAACTCCACCGTCCCGTACCCCCCTCAGCCGTAGAAGCATCAGTTCCCCGCTTAGTAGCCACCTTTGATGGAGTGGAAGATGAGGCAATTCGTCAAGAGTGGCAAAAAGCGATTGCTGCGCTCTGTGTCCCCTTAGTCATAGATGCTCGTCAACGAGAAACTGTTGCCCAAGCCCTTTAAAAAACGCAATAGAAGCTAGTTATTTTGTCAAGAAGAAACTAGCGTAAGAGAAGTAGGAGCTACATCCTAACTTTGATAACTCTTTTCATGATCTGTATTTAACCAATCAATTTGATTATGACGGATTCAACTCTTCCTCAGAGTGCTACAGCCACTAAAAGCAAGGGACTCTCTCTACCCGCTTGGCTGGTTCTCATTTGTCTCGTTGCCTTTACCATTCTCTTAACCGCCGGAGCAGTGATTTGGAAAAATGCCCCCCCCATTCCTGAAGCCATACGCTCTCCCCAACAAGAAGTCCTCATCACCAAGGCAGACATTCAAGATGGACAAGTCACTTATCTCGCTCGTGGGGGTCAACATTTAGGAAGTATTTGGGGACATGGAAGCTATTTAGCCCCCGATTGGTCAGCCGATGTCCTCCATCGCTGGGGTTTAGCCACAGCAGGGGTTTTGTACAACGGGAATCCTGACTTCTCTCAAGCAGACTTAGAAGTTCTTTCCCCAGAGAAGCGGGCGGGTTTAGAAGCAAGGGTTCGCCAAACCTTCAAAACCAATCGCTATGACCCCGAAACCCAAGAGTTAATCTTGACTTCCTCTCAAGCTCAAGGGTTACAACAAGTTTTCCGGGATTACCACGAACTATTAATTAATGGTTCTCCCGTTCAGTCAATTCCCAGCCACTGGTTTAAAAATGATACTCAAATCCATAATGTAACAGCATTTTTTACTTGGACAGCTTGGGCGGCGGTGGCAAATCGTCCCAACGCGCCTTTTTCCTATACTGCCAACTGGCCCCATGATGATTTGGTGGGAAATCAACCGCCAGGACAGTTTTTGGTGTGGTCAATTGTTTCAGTGATTACGTTAATTGCAGGAATTGGGATTTTCCTGTTTGTCTATCTGACTCAAGAGGAATCGGAAGAAGTTCAACCCGTTCCTGCTCGTCCAGCAATGGCAATTCCTACACCGAGTCAAAAGGTTACGTCTTTATTTTTTGGCGTGGCGATGGCTTTGTTTCTGTTTCAAATTGTCATGGGAATGTTTACCGCCCATTATGCAGTGGAAGCGGAAGGCTTTTATGGTCTGCCGTTGAGCAACTTTCTACCCTATGCTGCCTCTCGGACTTGGCATTTACAATTAGGGATTTACTGGATTGCTACTTGTTGGCTTGCCGCCGGACTTTATTTTGCTCCCCGCTTTGGACAGAAAGAACCAAAGTATCAAGGGGTAGGCAATATGATTCTGCTGATTGCCTTAGCTGGCATTGTGGTGGGGTCAATGATTGGCACTTGGGAAGCGGTGACTGGCGTTCTCAGTGTGAAGAATAGCTTTTTGTGGGGACACCAAGGCTACGAGTATGTGGAGTTAGGTCGCGTTTGGCAGGTGTTCTTGATTGGGGGCATGGTGTTTTGGCTGTGGTTATTGTACCGCGCTTTTCGCCCTGCCCTGCAAAAGGAAGAAAATCCCACCGGGTTAAGTCACTTTTTCCTATATAGTGCGATTACCATTCCTTTGTTTTATTCCGTTGGCTTGATGTACACCAGTCATACCCCTGTGAGTATTGCGGAGTATTGGCGTTGGTGGGTGATTCACCTCTGGGTTGAAGGCTTTTTTGAAGTGTTTGCAACGGTGGTGATTGCTTATCTGTGCAGTGAGTTGGGATTTTTGAAGAAGTCTTCGGCTTTACAGGCGACTTATTTAACCACGATTCTTTATCTAGGGAGTGGGGTAATAGGGACGCTACACCATCTCTATTTTTCGGGTACACCTTCGTTTATTGCTGCATTAGGCTCGGTTTTCTCGGCTTTGGAGGTTGTTCCTCTGAGTTTAATTGGTTTTGAGATTCTCAAAGCTCTAAAGATTTCGCGGGAAGCGGAAGGGTTTTATCGTTGGCCGTTACGGTTCTTTATTGCTACCTGTTTCTGGAATTTAATTGGAGCAGGAGTTTTTGGATTTTTGATTAATCCGCCCATTGTTTTGTATTATTCTCAGGGACTCAATACTACGCCGATTCATGCTCACTCGGCTTTGTTTGGGGTTTACGGCTGTTTAGCTCTGGCGTTGATGTTGTTTGCGCTGCGGGAGCTTGTGCCGGAACAGGCGTGGAATGAGAAGTTACTGCGCTTTTCGTTTTGGTCGATTAATATTGGCTTGGCAGTGATGATGATTTTTGGGTTAATTCCCAATGGATTTTATCAGTTAACGGAATCAGTCAATCATGGCACTTGGTATGCTCGCAGTGCGGAGGTGATTACCAGTCCTTGGATGGAGTGGACGGTGTGGTTACGCATTCCGGGGGATGTGATTTTTGCTTTGGGTGCTGTGACGATGTTTTTCTTTACCGTTCGCGCTGTGATAGCGATTTTCCGTTTTCCAGTGCCGGGACGAACGGGACAATTGCAAGACGCTGAATCTTAGGTTTCAGAAGCTAATTCACTAAAAATGGACAATGGTTATCACAAAACCCAGTGGTTTTAGACAGCCATTGTCCGCACTTGTAGTTGTCGGCAATCTGTTGGGCTTGCAAAGCAGCCTTCGGCCGATCATCCCGTAAGGGATTTTTCAGTGATAACAGTTAAGTTGAAATAGAGTCAAAGTTTTCTGGAAAAGAAACATCTTCACTGTGTAGAGACGTTGCATTTTAGTCTCTACATCACATCTGTAGCTTTTTTTTCTTGAATTTACCTGAAAATTACTTAACAAGAAGCTATAAATTAGGTCGCGAACCATCAATCATAATCGAGGAAATAGCGCCATCATCGCGATATTTAGTGGTTTCAAAATAACTACCGTATTCGTCTTGGGAATTGCCATAAATTCCCGCAAAGCCTTTTGACGCAGCTAAACTGCCATTAGAACGAAAAATGATATTTTCCGCAGGTTGTTGAGCAAATTCGATGTATTCTCTCGATTCGTAATCGCTGTTATATTGGAGTTTGGCGTCACCGTAAACAGACTCAGCTTCTTTAATTAAAGTTGTTGGTCCCACTCCTTCGGAAGTGCGATAATTAGGGTTATCGGTGAGGAGAATTTTAATTGGATCGGAATCAGTTATTGGTTCGTAACTAAAATAGGCGATATAATACTGAACTTCGCCATTTTTACTAACAGAGATTGCGTCTAAGTCTACCATGAAAGGGGTGACAACTTCAAATTCAGCCTCGTCTTTTAACTGGGCTTTTAATTCACCCAAAGTCATGCCAATTTTAGCTTCACCAATGCTATTAGCTGAGATAGTTTGAGTCTCTGAAGTAGGAGGAGAAAGTTTTTGCGTTGCTTGAGTTTTACTGTCAGGAATTTCGTCTTCGCTGTTTTCGTCAGTTGGAGAAACAGTAATTTCGTTAGGGCTGTCAGTTTCTTGATTTGAAGATGTTTCCTCACGAGAATCAACAGGTGATTCTATGTTATCGGTTTGTGTCGCAGGCGTGCAGCTTGCGAGGATGATTAGTAAGCAAGGAAGCAACCAAGAGAATTTCATAGTTAGTAAGCCAAATTTTGGCGGGAATAACCTTTTTTTCGACGATAATTGGGGAAAGTACCACTATAAACAGTTTAAGTTAGCATTGCGGAATTCGGGTTGGTGAAGGGGAATCTGGATTACGAATTCTGCTCCTTGTCCGGGTGTAGAATAACATTCTAGCGTACCGCCGTGTTGTTTAGTGATGATTGAGTAGCTGATGCTTAGACCTAAACCCGTTCCTTTTCCGACGGGTTTGGTGGTGAAAAAGGGGTCAAATAAGCGCTTTCTGGTAGTTTCATTCATTCCTTGTCCATTATCAGCGATCGCGATTTTAATTTCACTATTGTTGAGAATTTCGGTAGTAATCCGAATTTGACTCGGATTGGCTTCGATTTCTTCGAGGGAGCGTTTGTGGTTATAATCTTCTAAGGAATCAATTGCATTAGCGATAATATTCATTAAAACTTGATTAAGTTGACCGGGGAAACATTCTACTAATGGTAGATTTCCGTAGTCTTTGATAACTTCTATACCGGGACTATCTGACTTAGCTTTCAAGCGGTTGTGGAGAATCATCAGTGTGGAGTCAATACATTCGTGGATGTTGACTGATTTCATTTCGGCTTCGTCGAGACGAGAGAAAACGCGCAAGGATTTGACGATTTCCCGAATGCGTTCGGAGCCAACTTTCATGCTAGAAATTAGTTTAGGCAAGTCTTTGAGTAAAAATTCTAGGTCAATAGCTTCGATTTCGTCAGCAATTTCCGAGCTAGGTTCGGGATATTCTTGTTCATATAGCTCTAATAAACTGAGTAAATCTTGAGTGTATTCCTCGGCATGAATCAGATTACCATGAATAAAGTTAACCGGATTATTAATTTCGTGAGCGATACCTGCTACCATTTGCCCTAAACTGGACATTTTCTCACTTTGGATGAGTTGGAGTTGGGTGCGTTGGAGTTGGGTTAAGGTAAATTGTAGCTCTTGTGCTTGTTTTTGAGCGGTTTCAGCAGCTTGCTGTGTTTGTTGATAAAGTTCAGCTTGGTTAAGAGCGATCGCTAATTGATCGACTACTATTTCCAGCAATTCTACCTCGCAATCTTGCCAAGCTCGTTCTTTGGTACTATGAATGCAACTTAAAGCCCCTATTTCTCCATTGAGAGTCCGAACTGGGAGAATGAGCAAAGCTTTACTATCGCAATCTTCTGGGGTTTTCTGGAAAATAAAATGAGGATATTGAGAAACGTCATCGACACGCAAAACTTCCGCGCATAAAAGCTTTTCTGTAATCGGATCGATCTCGGTAGAGTCGGGTAAACTAGCAGGATAAATACCAAGCATAGTTGCTAATTCAGGATTTTTAGCTTCTTTAATAATTTCCCAAACAGGTAAATTTGCTTCATTTTTGTACCACGCAAACATACAGCGATCGCACTGTAATAAGTTGCGCACTTCCATGACAGTAGTAGCTAAAATTGTTTCTAAATCCAGAGAGAGACGAATTAAATTTGCGAGGCGGTTAATTAACGCTTCTCGTTCAGCTAAAGCGCGATATTTAGCTTCACTTTCGATTAAAGCAGCTTCTGCGGCTTTGCGATCGCTAATATCGCGAGCAACAGTGTAAAACATTTGTTGCTCGACAGAAAAGGTGGAGTTCCACGCCAACCATTTATAAGAACCATCTTGGCAAAGATAACGATTTTCAAAAGAAATTGTCCGATTACCTCCAAGAACTTTCATCGTTTCTCGCAGAGAAGTTTCTCGGTCTTCTGGATGTATAAAATCAAGAAAAGGTTTAGCTGTTAGTTGTTCTCGCGTCCAACCGAGAGTGTTTTCCCAAGCGGGGTTAAGTTGCGTGAAATAGCCATCTCGATTAGCAATAGCGAGCATTTCAATCGAAAGGTAGAAAAAGTTATCTCGCTGTTGTTCGGCGAGGATGCGATCGCTAATATCGAAAATGAATCCATCCCAAACAATATCACCGTTAGCTTGTTTTGTCGGACGCGAACGAGCTTGGGACCACTTTATTTTCCCGGATGGGGTAATGACTCGATATTCGTGATTCCAAGGCTGTAAAGTTTCTCCGGAAATTGCAATCGAATTTTTGACTCCTGGGAGATCGTCCGGATGGACAATTTCATACATTAAAGCCGGATTTTCCTGGATCTCTTCTGAATTTACTTCGTATAACTCCCGACAACCAGAACTGACGTAGGTGAATTTTTGCGAATTATCGGAACTCAGACAAAACTGATAAATTATTCCTGGTATATTAGCTACAACTCGTTGAAAACGGATTTCACTTTCGTGTAGTGCTGTTTGTGCTTGTTGACGTTGTTCTCGTGCCAAACGTTCTTTGAGCAAAATGGATAAATATTCGGCAACTTCGGTAAGGGTGGCAATTTCGTTTTGACTCCATTTTCTGGCTACAGGTGAGTCAAAACCGAGCAAACCAAGTAAATTTTGGGAATGGGGCAAAGATACATTGAGTAAAGCACGGGTATTACCTGCTAAAATTGTTGCTGCTAGGGGTGCAATACGAGTGTCGGTGGTAACATCGGCGATCGCGATCGATTTTTGGTTCCGCAAACTATTTAGATATTCAGGTGCCGAATTTAAGTTAATTTCTAATCCTCTCGATGCAGGTATTCCTGGCGGTTCAACTGAGCGAATCACTTTTAAGTTACCTTGTTTGTCAACGGTTGAATAAGCAACTTTAATTTGGGGGAAAGATTCACTTACCAGTTGTAGTGTGCGAGCGATAACTTCCTCAACTGACATTTCCACATTAATGCCAGTGGAGATACTATTAATTAACTGCAAGCGCTTTTGGCTTTTTTTGAGTTCCTGAAAAGTTTTTTGGCGATCGCTAATTTCTGCACTTAATTGAGCCGTTCGCTCTTCTACTAATTTCTCTAACTTTTCTTGATACTGCTGTAATTGTGTTTGGACTTGTTTATTTTCTGTAATATCGCGCGCAACCACGTGCAAACATCCGTCGGCGGGTACAGCACTCCAAGCAAGCCATTTATAAGAACCGTCTTGGCAGCGATAGCGATTTTCAAAACCAATTGTTATTCCCCCTGTTGTCAGTTTTTCTACCTCAGCAACGGTGGATTCCACATCTTCTGGATGAACAAAACTACAAAATGGTTTTGCTAACAATTCCTTTGTGGAAAAACCAAGAATTTTCTCAAAAGCTGGATTAACTTGCTTAAAATAACCATCAAAGCCAGCAATTCCTAGTAAATCCCAAGAAAGGTTAAACAAATTGTCTAATTCAGTTTGTGCTTGTTTGCGCTTGTTAATTTCTGTTTGCAACTTTTGCAAAGCTACTGCTAAATCAGCATTAGTTGCCTCATCTGTTAAAAGTAAGCGATCGATTTCTTCTTCCACCGTCTGCGAGGAAGGTTGGACGAGAAACTCATCAAATTCATCTCCTTTAGCGATAAATTTAGTTTGAGTCGCCCAACAGTTAGTCTCGAATAATCGAGAAGACAAACCGGCAAATTTACCTGCTAACATGGCGCTACCCCAACAAACTCCTAATGCTTTTTGATAGCGTCCTTCCCAACTATTTTTTACTCGAAAGCGACATTCTTGACGTTCCCAGTTTAATTCATGCAGTTGCCATTTTCCCCAACCAGCAACTTTTGCCATCGCACTTAAAGCCGCAAAACCTTCTGCAAAGCGATCGTACTGAGAAATTATTTGCCAATCATCAGCGATACTGTTTCTTCCTCGATCTTGTAATGCTAAACTAAAGCGCTCAGTACCCACCATTGCTTGCATTCCTGCCATTAAACGAGCAAGAGTAGAATTAATCCACATCATCAATATAGACTTATTTTCCAACAACAAGCCTTGCTGAGGATGCCATTCAATATGTACACCTTCTAGGGTAATTTGAGGGTTAGTGGGAGGAGTTGTTGGATAAGCGATCGCGATCGCGCCCCCAATTTCGCCGTTTTCGTCTCGCCAAGGTTGCATTTCCCAGCGATGCCAAATTTCTCTCCCGTCTGGTAAAGTTAGCTTATCTAAGTCAGATTCGCTTGCTTTTCCTGACAAACAGCGATCGCTACCAGTTTGCCATTCTTGGCTCAAATCTGAAAATATTTCTTCATGTTTAGTAGCGATCGCTACTTTTTCCTCTAAACCATAATCACTAAGCCACCGTTTTGAAGCGAACAAGTAGCGCATTTGGCGATCGAACATCGCTATCCTTTGGGGTGTATGCTCTAAAAACCGTGAGAATAGTTCAGATTGTTTAATAACTTGCATATTTCCAGAATTGACAGCGCGATCGTTTTCTAAGTAATTTTTTTACTTAATTTTGTATTTTAGGCTTTCATTTTTACAACGGTAATGTGGATTTTACTTAATTTCTGTGTCTTATCAGTTTTTAGGCAAAATTTCTCAAATCAAATTTTTTAAATTTGCGTAATTTGACCAAGATAAACAATTTTTCACAGAAAAATTGCGATTATCAGTTATTGACTAGTAAATATTTTCCCGGAAATCAAGCTTGATTCTAGCTTCGAGATTTTACTCAGTTATCAGTTTATTCTCCTTATTTCCCAATCCCCAATCCCCAATCAACAGTGAACAGTGACCAATTTACCCTCGAATCTGTCGTTCTTCTAATGCCACCTTCTTGAATCTCTCCCATTAGCAATCCCATCCCAACTGTTGACTGATAACTGTTCACTGATAACTGATAACTGAACCCAATCCCCAATCACCAATCACCAACTAATCCCCTTTAAAGATAAGCTGGTTTACGGTGTTTGTATTGATTCTCTCATGGCAACGATTAACGATAACTACCTCAAACTCAAAGCCGGATATCTGTTTCCGGAAATTGCGCGACGGGTGAATACCTTTGCCCAAGCCAATCCTGATGCTAGAATTATCAAGTTAGGCATTGGTGACGTAACCGAACCCTTGCCAGAAGCTTGCCGCACAGCGATGATTAAAGCTGTGGAAGATATGGGATCTCGCGCGACGTTCAAAGGCTACGGTCCTGAACAAGGTTATGCTTGGTTACGAGAGAAAATTGCCGCCGAGGATTTCCAAGCTAGGGGCTGCGAGGTTGATGCTTCAGAAATCTTCGTTTCTGATGGCGCCAAGTGCGACACAGGTAACATTCTTGATATCTTTGGCAAAAATAACAAAATTGCCGTTACTGACCCAGTTTATCCTGTTTATGTAGACACAAATGTGATGGCAGGACATACTGGCGAAGTCAATGAAAAAGGAGAATTTCAAGGCTTAGTTTATATCCCGATTACCGCCGAAAACGATTTTCAGGCTTCTCTACCTTCAGCAAAAGTTGATTTAATTTATTTGTGTTTTCCTAATAATCCTACGGGAGCGGTTATTAGCAAAGACGAACTGAAAAAATGGGTAGAATATGCTCAAGAAAATAACTCAATTATTTTCTTTGATGCTGCTTATGAAGCTTACATCACTAACCCAGAACTTCCTCATTCAATTTACGAAATCGAAGGAGCAAGAAATTGCGCGATCGAGTTTCGTTCTTTCTCCAAAAATGCAGGTTTCACTGGAATTCGTTGCGCTTTTACTGTTGTCCCGAAAGAACTAACAGCTAAAGCGGCTGATGGTTCTGATGTCGAACTTTGGAAGCTGTGGAATCGCCGTCAATCTACTAAATTCAACGGCGTTTCTTACATTGTTCAACGAGGTGCAGAAGCAGTTTATTCGGAAGCTGGAAAGGCACAAATTAAGTCGTTAATTGACTTTTATTTGGAAAACGCCACCCTCATCCGCGAGCAACTTTCCCAAGCAGGAATCGATGTATACGGTGGGGTACACGCACCTTATATTTGGTTGAAAACTCCCGCAGGTTTATCTAGTTGGGATTTCTTCGATAAACTGTTACAAACCTGTCATGTTGTGGGAACTCCTGGTTCCGGTTTTGGTGCTGCTGGTGAAGGTTATTTCCGCATTTCCGCGTTTAATAGTCGCGAGAATGTTGAAGAAGCTATGAAACGCATCGGCGAAAAATTTAAAGTCTAAAAAGATCGGGGTGGGCGCTGCCCATCCTCGTTTGATTTTGCAAGTTTATTTATCTTTTAAATTATCTGATGAATAGTCAAGAAATTTTGATTCGAGAGGCACAACCACAAGATATTACCTCGATTATGGAATTGCTTTCAGAGCGGAGGTTTTATGAACGATAAACAAAAGCAAATTGACCCTATATCAAATGAATTTACTAACTATGAAGAAGCAGCAGAGTTTTGGGATAACCATGACACCACTGACTATTTAGAGGATTTGGAAGATGTCACTCTAGAAGCAGTGGAGTTGAAACAGCGACATTTTGAGATCGAAATAGAAGTAGATTTAATGAAAGTTTTGTCCCAACAAGCCCAACACCAAGGGGTAGGAGTTAGTCAATTAGTTAGTAAAATTATTCGAGAAAGATTTGCCGACGAAGTATTTACTTAAATCAGGAAATATGCTATATTTATTATTAAATAACGAAAAGTCTAGCGATAGATTGCGTTATCAACTGTAACTCGGAAAAATTCACCCTCGGACTCAAAGCGATCGCTATTCATGTACCAGCCAACTCGCAAGCGTGTTGGAATGGTGTAGCCGCCAAAAGTCCCTTCCTGCTCAACAATACCCCCGAAGTTGAGATAACGGAATTCAGTATTATCTGGATTTCCCCAGCGCCTTAACTCTACACTATTCAGGCGACCTGTATTTTCGGTAGTTAAGGTAAGTTCGGCTTGGTTATCGAGGGCTGGAAAGCTAAGTTGTAGCTGCGATGAGTTTGTCGTCCATGATACTTCACTACCACAGAATACCGACGGCAACCAAACTAATTCTGCTTGAAAGCGACCAAAAGTAGATTTGGCGATCTCAAGTCCTGAAGCTTGCTTAACTGGGATGAGTCCCCATAGCTTCCATTGCATAGCACCTACACCGTCTACAATTCGATCTGAGCCACGGATCGGTAAGCCATTCATACTTACTTTAGCACTCCAAATCGTGCCGCGAGATCGAGAAATAACTTGTTCTGCGGTGAAGGGAAGCCAATTTTGTAGTTTAATCTCTCCGTGCATTTTTAAGCGAACCGCTGATGCAAGTTTTGTTCCCGGTGCGATCGCGTGTTCCAGATATCTTTGCGCTGCTTGGGGAAGCTGAGAAAGTTGCTTTGATGGGAAAGTATCTTGGTTAGATTTGGCTGACTCCCACAAAGCATTAAGTGAAACCTGTTTAGTCATGGATTCCTCCAATGTCTACTCACAGTTTATTGCATCTGCCAACAATTTCTCTAAAAATACTTTCTTCTCAGACAAAATCATCAAAGCTGTTCTTGATACAAACTTTGCAACAAATTTTCTAACTTTTCTTCAGGACAACATTCAATTAACATCTCAAAAGCATCCAGCAATTTCGCCGCACTTTCTCCCAAAGTAGGACTCATTCCCCAAACATCTTGTACCCAATCTTGGGGACGTTCGTCATCAAAAATTAAACGTTCTAATAACTGTTTTGTTTCTTGCTTATCCAGAGACATAAATTTAGTTAAATTCTTAGATTATTTCAGCATATCCTGTAATTATATTATCACAAATTGAGATATTTTTGGAAATTAATTTATTTAAATTTAAATAATTGAGCGGGCAGGATGCCCGCCCCACCCCGATTATTTCCAGCCAGAACGATCCATTAATTGTACCGCTTCTGAGTTCTTTTCACCATAGCCAGAAACATTTAATTCTGACTCTTTGAATTCGCCAAAACTCGCAACTGTCTCGTTAGGTTCTAAATTGCTAATCGCGGGGAATTCATTATTTTGATTAGCAAAAATTTCTTGAGCTTCAGGAGTAGTCAAATATTCGATAAATTTAACCGCATTTTCTTGATTTGGAGCATTGGCAGCTACCGCAGCGCCACTAATATTAACATGGGTTCCGCCTTCATTTTGATTAGGGAAAAATACGCCAATATTTTCAACAATTTGTTGGCTTTGGGGGTCATCAGCTTGCTTAAGTCGGGCGATATAATAGTGATTGACGATCGCTACGTCGCATTCCCCGGCTGCTACGGCTTTGATTTGGTCGGTGTCGTTACCTTCGGGTTCGCGGGCAAAATTTTCGACTAAACCTTTTGCCCATGTTTCGGTTTCTTCAACGCCTTTTTCTTCTATTTTGGAAGCTACTAAAGATTGGTTGTAAATATTGCTCGAACTTCTCACACAAACTCGATCTTGCCACTCAGGTTCGGCTAAAGCTTCGTAGGTGCTTAATTCGTCGGGATTAACGTTATCTTGGTTGTAAACTATAATTCTTGCCCGTTTAGTTAAACCAAACCAATATCCTTCGGGACTACGAACATTTGCCGGAATTGCTGAAGTAATTGTTTCTGATTCTACGGGTTGTAAAATTCCTTCTTGTTGCGCCCGCCAAAGATTACCAACATCGACGGTAATTAAAACATCTGCGGGACTATTTTCGCCTTCGTTTTTAATTCTTTCGATTAATTCTTCGGCGTTTCCTTCGATTAAATTAACTTCGATACCTGTTTCTTCGGTAAAGTTGTCATACAATTGTCGATCGCTGTCGTAATGTCTGGATGAGTACAAATTTATTTCACCAGCATTGGCTGCGGTGGTTTCCGTGTCGGTGGTGTTAGCTTCGGGGGTGTTGTTTGTGCATCCAGCGATCGCGGCGATCGCTAATCCGGTTAAAATCCCTGCTAATCTACTTCTAGTGTCGATCATCTTGTTTTTACTTTTTTCAGTGGATTATCGATTAGTTGTCATAAAGTATTTTACAACTAATGAGATTAATTCTTAGTTGTCAAGAAACATTTTTGCTAAAATTTTTCTCAGGGAGTAGGATTCTTGGTTGAAGAAAGAGCATATTGGCTAGCATGGTCACAAGTGCCGAAAGTAGGATCTGTCTTACTGCAACGCTTGTACCAGCATTTCGGAACCTTGCAAAAAGCTTGGCTGGCTTCCGAGTACGAATTACGGGCGGTTGAGGGCTTAGGTGGAAAGACTCTTAGCATCATCGTCGCCAAGCGAAATAGCCTCAACCCAGAACAACTCCTCAGCCAACACCTCGTCAAGAACCCCAATTTTTGGACACCAGCAGACCAAGATTACCCTTATTTATTGCGAGAGATTCCTAGTCCACCCGGTTTATTATACTACCGAGGGGAGGTCAACCGCCAAGAAAATCAAGGCATTACGCCAATGGTGGGTATTGTCGGAACTCGCTACCCCACCGAACATGGACGCAGATGGACGCGCAAAATCAGCGCCGCCTTAGCTAAACACGGCTTTACCGTCGTTTCCGGGATGGCTGCGGGAATAGACACCGAAGCCCATCAAGGCTGTTTAGAAGCAGGAGGACGAACCATCGCGGTATTAGGAACTGGTGTAGATATTATCTATCCTTCTAGTAACAGAAAACTCTACGAACAAATCCAAAACAAAGGTTTGATTGTAAGTGAATATGTCGCAGGAACTACACCAAATGCGAGGAATTTTCCGCCGCGAAATCGAATTATTGCGGGTTTATGTCGGGCAGTTTTAGTAATGGAAGCGCCACAAAAATCAGGCGCATTAATTACTGCGAGATATGCTAATGAATTTGGTCGAGATATTTATGTTTTACCTAACTCTCCCGACCGCGAAGAATATCGAGGTTGTTTGAAACTTTTAAATCGCGGTGCTTTTGGCATCGAAGGCGAAGCAGAATTATTGGAAATGTTAGGCACAATTCCTCAATTAGATGTGATTGTCGAACCTCAGCAACCAATCCCCGAATTGGAACTTAGTTTAGCAAAAGTTTTGTCAACAATTGCCTCGGAAGCCATGCCTTTTGATTTAATTGTTCAAGCTGTAAACATGGATTCCAGTGCCGTTTCCGCAGCTTTATTAGAGTTAGAATTAATGGGATTAATCAGTCAATTACCAGGCATGAGATATCGCCGCAATTAAGATGAAATATCCCAGAAAAGGCGACAAATTTCCTGTAGAGACGTAGCATTGCTACCTCTCCACCAGGTAATGATATTTAGCAAACATCGGGTATTTTCTAAGAGAAAATTTCTCCAATTACTGTCAGAAACTACGCCAAACCTTGAAAAAGAAAACCAGCCCACCAGTAAGGATGTGCAAACGGTGACTCGTCCCGACAACAACTTTCTAAACGGTGAAAAGCCTTAGCGTAAGCCTCCGTATCCTTGCCGTAGCGCTCTTGGAAATACCGACTGAAACGGCTTTCTCGCCAATTTGCTTATATCGAATTCAGGTTTCTACATACTAATCATGGTTTCTGGGTCTTGGGCTGAAAGTATGCTTCTCCAAAATCCCTAAATCTCCTTGTAAAAGCAGACTAAGATTGATTCACAATCTTAGTCTGGCTCGATTTAATTTTATATTTAATGTATTTGGATTGTATTACGAGCAATGACTCGCCGATCAATTTTTCAATTCACCATTTTCCCAGGTTCCTTGAACGCGAGTACCATCGGAGAAGATGTAAACACCCTCACCGTTTTTGTCTCCGTTGCTAAATTCTCCTTCGTAGCGATCGCCGTTTTCATAGGTGCAAACTGCTTCACCGTTTAATTGACCTTCGCTAAATTCTCCCTGACAGCGAGATCCATTCGCAAAGTAATATGTTCCCGTACCATTAAACCGATTGTTACTAAACTCGCCTTCGTAACGATTGCCGTTGGTAAAAGTATAGGTTCCACTGCCGCTAAACTTCCCTTCGCTAAATTCACCTTCGTATTTATTCCCATCAGCGAAGGTTAAAGTTCCTTGTCCGTCAGGAGTTCCATTACTAAAACTACCTTCGTAACGGTTGCCGTTAGCAAATTTTCGCACCCCGACACCGTTAAATTGACCGTTACTAAATTCTCCGGTATAACTGCCACCATCGGCAAAGGTATAAGTTCCCTGTCCTTCTGGTTGACCGTTTTTCAGTTCGCCTTGATAGCGGTTGCCATTAGTATATTCGCAGGTTCCCTGACCAGAAATTGTGCCATTAGTAACACTACCAGAACATTTATTGCCGTTAGCATAAGTAAAAGTTCCTTCACCGTTGGGCGCGCCGTCTTTAAATTCACCTTCGTAACTACCGCCATCGGTAGAAGTATAAACCCCTTGACCGTTAGCTTGACCTCCTGCAAACTCGCCTTCGTAGCGATCGCCATCGGCATAAACGCGCACTCCTCTACCGCTTGGCGTTCCTGCTTGGAATTCCCCTTCGTAAGTACCCCCATCGGCAAAAGTATAAACTCCTTGACCTTGTTTTTTGCCATCAACAAACGCTCCTTGATAGCGATCGCCATTAGCATATTCACACACAACTCTACCATTTAAATTCCCGTTGCTAATTTCCCCTTCGCAACGCCCTCCATCGGGTAAGGTAACAACTCCAGCCGTTGCTAGGAGAGGATTACTAAACTCAAAGCTAGAAGCAACTAAAAGTACAATGCCTAATTTAGCAATCTTAATCATTTTCATAAACCTCAAAGCCAATTCTGCCAATTCTTTCTAATCAAACCTAATTGTCACTTCCACTCGACGGTTTCTGCCTGTGGTCGGTTGACAACTCATTCTTCCTACAGCATCTAATGCTGCTTGGTTGAGTTCGTTATATTTGCTTGGTTCTACCAGTTGTGGGCTACTTACATTCCCGTTTTGGTCAACCACAAAAGCAACTTTGACTTCATCTTTAATGTTGCGACCCTGAAGAGATGACGGATACACTGGTTCTGGTTGGGCACAACTTCCGCCTTGTCCTGAACCCGATGGAGCGCGTGCGGGCGCTCCTCGGTTGGCGGCAACTGAGCCTGGGTTGCTGGAGTCAAAGCTTCCTTGGCTTCCACCGGGATTGCTGGGTGCATTTCCCCCACTCAAATCGCCGGAAAAACCACCACCAGAGTTGGAGTCAAGGGGACTGGAAATGCTTCCCGGTCTACCTGGTGCGTTATTATTGCTGGCAATGCTACCCGGAGAATCGCTACCGAATTCGCCTTGGCTACCACCAGGAACACCTGAAGCGGAACCACTACCGAAATTATCGCGAAAAGTGCGATCGCTTCCACTTCCAGATAAGGGACTGGAAATGCTTCCCGGTTGATTGGGTGGATTGTTATTACTCGCTACCGCACCAGGATTAGTGGAACCAAAATTATTCTCGCTGTTAGTCGCAGTCTGGGAACTATTGTCTAAATTATCGCGAAAAGTGCGATCGCTTCCACCTCCAGATAAGGGACTGGAAATGCTTCCCGGTTGATTGGGTGCATTGTTATTACTCGCTACCGCACCAGGATTAGTGGAACCAAAATCATTCTCGCTGTTAGTCGCAGTCTGGGAACTATTGTCTAAATTATCGCGAAAAGTGCGATCGCTCGAACTCGACAAGGGACTCGACGTGCTTCCCGTTTGACTGGGTGGATTGTTATTACTCGCTACTTGATTAGGGTCTACTGGAGCGAAATTATCATTTGATGAGGGTGCGTCACTACCGCTTAGGCGATCGCGCAACGGTCGCTCGTTAGAATTAGATTCTAGGGGTTGAGAACTAGCTTCCCTCGACGTTTGAGCAGCAGTTTGTGATTCCTCCTCTAACTCAGTCGGTTGTGTTGTGGGAGTGGTCGCAGTAGTCGCCGTCGTTTCCGGTTGGGGAGTAGGTTCTTTTGGCTGTGCAATTTTGGGTTTTTCCGGTTCCACAGGAGTTGGAATTGGTTCGGGAACCTTCGTTTCTGGTTTCGGTTGCTTTGGTTGTTCTATTTTGGGTTTTTCCGGTTCCGGTGGAGTCGGTGTCGGTTCGGGAACCTCTGGTTTTTCTTCAGGTTCGCGAATTTCTTCTTCCTCTGGTGGTTCCTCGACGAGAATAAATTCTATCGGATCTTCGGCATAAGCTGGTTGTTTGGGCAACCAGGTTAAGATTAAAGCCAGAGCCACATGAAATAATACAGAACCCACAAAAGTCAGGGCAAGGAATTTCTTTAACTGCTCTTGTTCCCTTTTTCGCTGCTCAATACAAAAGCTAGACAGACTCATTGCTCAATCTTCCCTTCCCCAAAGTTTTTGCAATCGACACGGCGCGATCGCTCGAAATTTCGCGCACGCTAGGCTAATCGAGGGTAACAGATTTCTTTTTCCTCGATTATTGCAATTAATTCTTACTAAGTTAGTTATAGTAAATCAAATTGTTGCAAATAGCAACCAATAAGTCAAGTATATTTTCGCTCAGTTATCTGCCAGAGAGAAAAATCAGCACAAAGCTTTGTTTGTCAAGTGTTTTTCTAGATAAATTTTGTGAAATAATCTCCTCCAGAGTAGATTGACTCGGCTGAGAATAACGACCAATAGCTTTTCTACTTATTGAAAATAGTTATAAAATAGTGACGAACAGGAATAAGTGTAGCAAGCAGTACACCACTTTAGTCTATTTGTCAACTTAGAGATAAAGTTGTTTACTTAGCTAACTAACAGTTTTTTGCTAAAAAATCTAGACTATTTTCAGCTTTATAAATTCTCTAAAAGTCAAATAAACTACTAATAAACCAGCCAAGAATTCTGCCAAAAATAAACTATAATAAACCCCATTTACACCAAACCAAATCGGCACAAATAAAATTACTGGGACAAACAGAATTAATTGTCTATTCACAATTAAAATTCCGGCAATTTTACCCTTACCCATAGCCTGAAACATCGCAATGCTACACCAAATAAAAGATATCAAAGGTAAGAGTAAAATCACAATCCGAAAGTTGAGCAAAGAAGTTGCTGTAAAATCGAAATTTGGAAGTAACCAACTGAGAAAAAATTGAGGATAAAATTGTAAAGGTAGCCAAAGAATAGTTGACAAAATTGTCCCACCGATACTAAAAGTTAAATAAGCTTTCTTCACCCTTTCATAGAAGCCACCGCCATAATTTATGCCAATAACTGGATGGAGAGCTTGCACAAATCCATATAGCGGAGTAGTAATTAAAGAATACATAGCTAAAGTTGCTCCAACAAAAGCAAGATCGTTATCGGAACCATAGTGAGCAATTGATTTATAAATAACAGTTAATTGGACAATTTCGATACTGTGCATTAGGATCACAGAACTACCAACTGAGATAATTTGCTTTGTTAAATTTTTATTAGCAAAAGCTAACCTTTTTAGATTAACCTGAATTGAGCTTTTACCAGAAAGAAAATAAGTCCAATTGACGCAAGTGTAAACAAATGCAGAAATAACTGTAGCAAAAGCTATTCCTCGCACTCCCCAATTAAGAATAAGTACAAAAGTAAGATTTAAGGTTATATTTGTGAAGACGTAAATGGCAGAAAAAATAGTTGCCAAAGGGATTTTTCCTTCTGCCTTAATAAGTTGACTGGAACCAATTGCTAAAATGAAAAATAGCGAACCAAGAACATAAGTTTGGAAATAGACAACTCCCAAGTCAGCAATTTCTCCTGAGCCACCCATAAAGTTAATTAATGGTTGGCTAAAAATATAACCCAAGATAGTTAGAAAAAAGGAGATAATTACACTAAGTAAAGTGAAATTACCAAAGATTTTTGCTTGAATATTAACATCTCCAGAGCCAAGAGAGCGACTAAGAACTGAAGCCGAACCTACACCGACAAAGAGAGCAAAACCAATTACTAAAGAAGTAAGTGGAAGAGCGAGAGATATAGCTGCGAGGGCATTTTTATCAATGAAGCGTCCCGCCGAAAATACATCGATAAAGTTATTCAAACTAATCAAAAGCATTCCGATAATTCCAGGAGGAGTTAACTTTAACATTAGCTTGACGAGATTATCTTTAGCGATCGCGTCTGCGATCTTAGCTTGTGATGATGAAGTCATATAAACAGTTACCAGTGAACAGTTATCAGTTACCAATCCCCAATCGCTAATCCCCGATCGCCTTTTGCACGAGAGACTGTAGTAGGCTGGACTCAGAAAAATAGATAAAGAAATGATCTCCGGGGAACATTTCTAAGGAAAAATCAGCATTAGTTAGTTCTTCCCATGCTTGCAAATCTGACGCACTAGCTTTCCAATCATCCCAGCCACCAAAAGCGCTAATTGGACAATTTAACCGTGGTTTGGGAGTGTAGACATAAGTTTCCAGAACCGCAAAATCTGCTCGCAGTGTCGGAAGAAACAATTCCATCAATTCTGCATTATTTAACACCTCTTCCGGTGTCCCGTTATAACGGCGTAGTTCTTTGAGGAACGTTGCTTCTGGTAAATTATGAAGTGGTGGGTCTGGGTCGGGAATTTGCGGCGGACGGCGACCAGAAACAAACAATTGTACTGGACTCAAATGATGATTTTTGGCGAGTAGTTGGGCTAGTTCAAAACTAAGCACTGCACCCATACTGTGACCAAAAAAAGCAAAGGGTTTATTGAGACTGGGAAGGATAGCTTTTTCTAGTGCTTGAAGTAGAGGTTGCAGCCGAGTAAAGGGAGGTTCCATTAAGCGAATTCCTCGTCCGGGAAGTTCCACCGGACAAACTTCGATATAATTTGGTAGACGATCTGCCCAGGTGCGAAAACTCAAAGCGCTACCGCCAGCATAATGAAAACAGAAAAGTCTTAGTTTGGCTTGGGGATTAGGTTTGGGACAAGTAACCCAGTTGTTAAAAGTTGAGGTTGTGTTCATTTTGAGTAATTAATTTAGTGAGTAGCACTGTGAGCTTTTTTGGGGTTGACGTTGACCGAGAATTGTCATTTTTACGCCATTAGCGGGATAACAAATTAGCCCATCAAATCGAGGTTGTTCGGGTTTTTGCTGTGCGAGTGTGCATTGATAGCGAGAAAGAATAGTTGCTAAGACTAACTTCATTTCATATAAAGCAAAAGCTCCCCCAATGCAACCGCGAGAACCGCCACCAAAGGGGAGAAATTCCCAAGGTGAAAATTGCCTTTCGAGAAAGCGTTTTGGCTTAAATTGGTTGGGTTCAGGGTACAAATCTTGGCGTCGATGAGTTGCACAAATATTGACTCTGAGGACAGTATCCTGATTTAATTCGTAACTGAGCAAATTTAGGGGTGATTCGACTCTGCGGGGAAAGGTGAATAGTTGAGTTGGGTAAATCCGCAGAGATTCATTACAGACAGCGCTGAGATAGGGAAGTTCAACGATGTTCGTGGGATTTGGGGACTCACCCAAGGAATCAAGTTCTTGAAGCAATTTTTCGCGGACTGAGGGGAAACGGTGAATCCAGTATAGCGCCCAAGTTATGGCGATCGCTGAAGCATCTTGGGCGGCGAAAAGAGGCGAAAGCAGGAGATCGCGAATTTCGTCGTTGCTGAGGAATTCGCCCGTTTCGTCGCGAATTGAGATGAGTTCAGAGAGGATATTAGTTGGAGATGATTTAATGTGGTTATTATCTGGTTGTTGTTGGCGACGTGCGGCAACTTCTGCCGAAATTAGTTGAAATAGTTCTTGTCGGAGACTGAGAAAATTCCCTTCGGGATTAGCTTTAGCTAAAATTGGTTCTAAGAAAGGAAGTAGAAAAGAGATCGATAAAAACGGCGATCGCAGATACTTGATAATCTTCGGAAGTAACTTTCTGAGGGATGTTTCTCTCGGTTCGTTATTTTGACTCAAGCCTAAGACTACCCCTAAGCTTATTTCTAGCGCGATCGCTTCGATAATCTCAAACATGGAGACAGTTTTACCAGTTTCCGACTCTAGGGACATTTTCGCAAATTTTTCGGCGGTAATGTCACAAATTCGCTGTCCGTAAGCTTGCAGACGCGCACCGTGAAAAGCTGGCATTAATAGCTTACGTCGATGTTTGTGCTGGAAGCCGTCGAGTTGTAGTAAACCTCGTTCACCTGTAAGAAAACTACTGTCTCGGTTTAACTCTCCGGGAGCAGTAATCTGTTTGGTATTGGTGAAAATCTGTTTGATTGCTTCTGGGTTACTGACAAACACTGTGGGTATCCCATCAAACATAAGCGTGAAAATATCTCCATAGCGAGATTCCAGTGAATCGACATACTTAATCGGATCGACAATTAACTTGAGATACTGCAATAATAGGGGAGTTTTGGCAGATGGTGGTAGTTTCATGGCTACTCTCGCTAAATTTTTCCAGAAATTGTTGTAGAATTCGTCAAGAAAGAAGATTCTAAGTTTCGAGATTGAGGATCTCGCGATTTATCTGGGAAAAGCTTTTGGCAATCAGAATCAAACTAATCAGCGAAATAACGATTCCCAGCGCAAATGTTCCTTGATAGTCGATAGCTTCAGTAATTACACCACTAAGCGCCGCAGCACCGATCCCGCCCAGATAAACAAAGGAATTTTGGATGGTAAAATCAGTCCCAGCCCGATCTAATTGACTTTTATCCATCATTACTGTCAACATTGTTGTGCTTGCCATACTGCCAGTAAAATGAACCAAGATTGCGGCAAAATAAAGAAAGACACGATTTGTGACTCCAAAAGCTGCGAGAATATAAGTTACGGTAGCGAAGGTTTCGAGTAAACCAAACAAAAGCAGCGATCGCTTTCTTCCCAAAGGTGCAATCAATAAACCAGCCGTCACTGCACCGAAAATTGCCGCCGTATAACTCACAATTCCTAGCAAAAAACCGATTTCTGCTAAAGATAAGCCAATATCCACCAACATCGGACGAAACATCGTACTTGCCATGAAAGAACCGACGGTGTAGAGTACCAAAATTATCAACCAGTGTCCGATACCGGGACGCGAGAAAAAGCTAGTAAAGATTTTGAGATAGGAAATAATCAGCGAAAAGAGATTGCGAGAGTCAACAGCTTGCGCCGAAAATTGAGAATCTGAGCCTCTTTGAGGAATTTGATAAGATTGGGAAAGATTTTGAGAGTGTGAATGCTGATTTCTTTGTCTGGGTAACGTCTCGTGATGCTGGAAAATAGGAATCAAAGCCACTAACATAATTGTGGCGATCGCTAGTAACGTAGCAGTCCATCCAAACTGACTTAGTAACAATAACATCCCACCGCCACCAATCACCGAACCGAGATACGCCCCTCCTCTTTGGACACCGTTTCCTAAACCTCGCTCATCAGGTGACAAAAGTCCTACCGCTAAAGCATCTGTAGCTATATCTTGCGTCGAACACAAGCAACACAGCAAGAAAATACTAATCAGTATAATCGTAAAATGCTCTTCGATACTTAGCCACGCACAAGCAGCACTAGCACCAACTACAATCAGTTGCAAGCAAATAATCCAGAAGCGATAATGTCCCCAACGAGTAAAGCCATAACGGTCAATTAAAGGCGACCAAAGAAAGTTCACCGTCAGTGGAAGTGCAAGCAGGGAAAGCATTCCAATCCCTTCTAAAGACATTCCTTGCTGACGCATAAACACTGGTAAGGCTTCGAGGAAAAAGATAATCGGAATGTACTGAGAGACGTACAAACTACCTAGTAATCCAAGTTTTTTCAGGCTTTTGCTGGTAATCACGGTAAAATTTGGGGATTAGGGATTGGGTATTGGGGATTAGGGATTAGGGATTAGGGATTAGGGATTGGGGATTAGGGATTGGGGATTAGGGATTGGGTATTAGGGATTAGGGATTAGGGATTAGGGATTAGGGATTAGGGAGACAAGGAGTATAAACTGATAACTGATAACTGATAACTGTTCACTGAACCCAGTCCCCACCTCACCAGTCCCCACCTCACCACCTCACCAGTCCCCACCTCACCACCTCACCAGTCCCCAGTCCCCACCTCACCAGTCCCCACCTCACCACCTCACCAGTCCCCAGTCCCCACCTCACCACCTCACCATTCGCTTCTAAATTGAATGCCGAAAGTAGCTGGTGCGCCAAAAGTACCGACAACACCAACAGGGGAAAAGCTGTCAAAAGCTTGAGTTTTGTAGGTATTATCGAAAATGTTATTGGCAAATAAATAAATGCCGTAGTTATCGAATTCGTATCCGAGACGAGCATTAACCAGTGCATAGGGATCTTGTTGAACTGTATTAATGTCGTCAAAATTGGTAGTTCCAAAGCCAACTAATTCCAATCGTCCAAAGAAGCCACCATCAGGCTGACGGTATTGTACCGCTAGGTTATAGGTGAGATTGGGAGCATAAGGAAGTTTATTTCCGTCTAGGGTTTCCCCGGTAAAAGGAGAAATTCCACCAGTAAATTCTGCTTGGAGAATACCCAAACCAGCGATGATATCTAGTCCGTCGATGGGATTTGCTCTGATTTCTAATTCTGCACCTGTGGTTTTAGCATCGGCGGTATCGATAATGAAACTGCCATCGGGACCGAAACTGGGAAACTGGAAGTTGTCGATGGGACTATGAAAAACAGCGATATTGAGAAAGACGCGATCGCTCAATAACGACGATTTTAAACCAATTTCATAGTTCCAGGATCTTTCTCCTTCAAAGATTGCCGTTGCTTCGTTAAAGGGATTGAAATTTGGACCTGGCGGACGATAACCTTTGCTAATGCTGCCATAAGCCATCACATCTTCGTTAAAGTTATATTCCACGACAAAGCGAGGCAACACTTCGCTACCGTCGGTTTCGAGATTTCTTAAGGATAAAGTGGTTAAAGGTTCGCCCACTGTCGGGATAAACGTATTTTCAAATAGTTCGATCTCGCTGTTAGTGGACTCATATCGTAATCCCGCAATCAAATTTACTTGCTCGATTGGTTGATAGCTAACTTGACCAAAAACCGCTAAGGTTCTGTTGTCGAACTCACCATCAATTTGTTCGATTCCCGGAAGTGCTGAATCTATGCCATTAATGAAGGGACGATCTTCAGTAAAATTAGAAGTTTCAAAATAGCCGCCTAGTATCCACTGAAATTGTTCCGCGTCTTCAGGAGACTGTAAGCGGATTTCTTGAGTCCAGGTTGTCGAGTCGAAGTCAGTGGTATTAATGAGGATATCGGCTGGAGAATAATCTGCGTCTAACTGTCCATTTTGGTTAGAAAAACGGCGAGTGGTAATCAAAGTGGCGCGGAAATCTGGATCGGTGTAAGCAATTCTCAGTGATTGAGCGTTAGAAATGAGGTCGTTAAAGCCATTGAAATCTAGCTCGGCATCAAAAGGATCGTCATCGTCGGGAACATAAGCTACAGCACCTTCTCGATAATCATCAAAGGAGGTATTAAACGTAATTTCCCATTCTTCTGAAGGTGTCCAGAGTAATTTTCCTCGGATGTTGTAGCCGAAACCATCATTAATATCCTCATCGAGCAAGGTGTTTTCTACATAGCCGTCTCTCGTGTAGTAAAGCCCCGATAAGCGAAAGAATAATTCGTCTTCTACGATTGGACCACTGACGCTTAGTTGAGATTCAAAATGGTCATAGTTAGCGTAACTGAGTGAATTTCTGAATTCAAATTCGTTAGTTGGTCGGCGGGTAATTACGTTAACCACACCTCCGAGAGAACTTCTCCCGTAGAGGGTGTTTTGCGGACCGCGTAACACTTCGATGCGTTCGATGTCGTTTAGTTCGACATCGATGAATCCAGCAAATCCGTAAGGGACATCATCGACGAAGAAGCCGACTGCATCTCTAGTCGATAAATTAAAGTTGGAAATGCCGCGAATGCTGTAGAAACTCGTGGAACGGTTTCCGCCCCCGGAAAAAAAGGTGAAGTTGGGAGTATTGTCAGCAACGCCTTCAAAGGAGTCGATATCAGCATCTTCAACTTGTTCTTCTGTCAAGACTGTAATGCTGATGGGTACATCTTGAACGTCTTCTTCGGTTCTTTGGGCGGTGACTGTGATGAAAATCTCTTCGGTTTCCGTTTGGGTGAAGGTTTCGTCTACTGTGGGTTCTTGGGTTGTCGGTTGAGTGGTTTCCGGTGTAGGCTCGGTTGTACCTTGAGGTGGACGAGAGATTGGGGCTGATGAGTCAATGACGCTTAAAACTAATCCGCCACTACTTGAGTTTACTTGAACTGTAGGGACATCAGTTCTGCCCACGACCGTTACCCGAATCGTGTTGTTCGTGCGCTGTTCCACTGTCACCGAAGCAATATTTTCGCTGGGGTTAGCTTGTTGAAAACGATTGTCTTGGGGTAAACGCAACTGAGTGTTAATAATGTCAGCAAAAAATGTCTCCCCAAAACTCCCGCTATAGATTTGGGGTATTTCCCCATCTGCTGTTTCCAGGATAATTTCGATGCCGCTTGCAGTGGGATTAATTCGTACACCCGTTACTTGTACTGCCGCTCGAGCAGGTTGGGCGATTAGCACGGTAGCGCCAATCGCTGATGTTGCCATAGATATCCCCCATAAGGGATTGAATAAATTACCCTTACTCACAAAGCTCCTCACACAAATTTTTTGCAACTACTTGTTTTATGACTATACATTATTGAGAGTCATTTGCAACTGTTTGGCTAATTCTTCTACGTGAGGTTCAGTAAACATGGAAAAATGGTTGCCGGGGATAGATTTTGTTTGGATCGGTTGCTGAGAGTATGGACTCCAACCAAAATAGCGATCGCTACTCTCAAATTCGGTCGAGTCGAAATCATGAGTAATTTTCTCTATTGCTTTAAATAAGGTAATGTGGTAAGGGTAAACCTGTGGCTGATAAGATCGCATAGCTTGGACATGAGCCTTAAAAAGCTGGTAATTTCGTAGATGTTGGGCAAGTTCGCGATCGCTAGCCGTTAAGTTCGCCTTTTGATTCAAAAGGGCAAATTGCTCATTTAGCGGCAAATCCCGTAATTCTTGATAAGAAACATCAAACTCAATTCCAAACCAAGTTTTAATCGACTCAGCAAGACGCAGCAAAAACTTAGCATCGTCATCTTTACTCGGTTTAATCCTCATTTGAGGCAAAATAGCATCAATTATGACCAACAAACTCACTTTTTCACCCTGACGAAGTAATTGTTGCGCCATCTCAAAAGCAACTACACCGCCGTAACACCAACCACCCAAAAAATATGGTCCCGTCGGCTGCACCTGACGAATTTCTTCTAAGTAATAAGCGGCTGTTTCCTCCACCGACTGAGGTTTTTCTTGCAATTGATTAGGAGTTTGTTCCAAAGCATAAAAAGGTCGGTTTTTGTCGAGTTTTTGTGCCAAATTCAAATAAGCAGTAATATCTCCCCCAGCCGCATGAACGCAGAAAAAAGGAAGCTTGTCACCAGCAGGCTGAATTGCCACCAAAGGAGAACCCAAACCCAAACCCTCTGGTTGATTATTAAGTATGTTTGCTAATTGTTCAATAGTCGGATTCTCGAACAGAGTAGACAGAGGAAGATTGTGTCCAAAAACCTCATAAATTTGTGCCATTAAGCGTACTGTTAAAAACGAGTGACCGCCTAATGCAAAAAAGTTATCTTTAACGCCAACAGACTTAACATTTAAAAGCTTTGACCAAATTTTCGCCAAGGCTAACTCAGTAAAAGTTCTCGGAGCAACAAAAGATTGATGAGAACTAAGGCGAAGTAAATTATTTTTAGGTAAAGCTTGCTTGTCTACTTTCCCATTTGGTGTTAAAGGAATTTCCTCCAAAATCGTAAAAGCCGAGGGAATCATATACTCAGGTAATTTTTCGCGCAAATAATCATTTAATTGCGGCAAAACATCCGGTTCATCTGTCACCAAATAAGCTGCGATCGCGGTATCCGAATTAAATTTAGTCGCAATCGCAACCGCATCTTGAATAGCTGGATATTGAACAATAACCTGCTTAACTTCTCCTAATTCAACCCGGAAACCGCGAATTTTTATTTGCTCATCAATCCGCCCTAAATATTCCAAATTGCCATCAGGTAAATAACGCCCTAAATCGCCAGTTTTAAACAACTTACTTCCAGGAAAAAAGGGATTATCAATAAATCTCTCTTGAGTTAAATTAGGACGCTGCCAATATTCCTTAGCCAAGCCATCACCACCAACATATAATTCGCCAACAATTCCTACCGGAGTTGGTTGCAAATAACCATCTAAAACATAAATTTGGGTATTATTAATCGGGCGACCGATTGGCACGCTAGTCGCCTTTTCAGACAACAAATTAGTATCGTAATAAGTAACATTAGCCGAAACTTCCGAAGAACCATAAAGGTTAATTAATTTCGCATTCGGCATCAATTCGCGAAACTTGTTAACTAACTCAAGAGAGATAGCTTCGCCACTGGTTATCCAAACCTTTAACTCAGTTAAATTAGTAGTTAAATGACCGTAACTTTCTAAAATTACCCGCAGCAAAGAAGGAACCAAAACAACTCGCGTTACCCTATTTTCAGCAAGAGATTCGAGAAATAATTGCGGATTTCTAACAATTGAATCAGCAAAAATAACAGTAGGTATTCCTTGAAGCAAAGGAGCAAAAATTTCCCAAACTGAATCAACAAAGCTAATTGCGGTTTTCTGACAACAAATTTCCTCTGTTGAAAAAGGGTATTTTTGCCACAGCCAGTGTAAGCCATTAACAGTACCTTTATGAGTACCAAGAACACCTTTAGGAGTTCCCGTTGAGCCGGAAGTATAGATTATATAAGCAGTATTTTCTGCTGTGGAAATTTGGCTAGGGTTGAGGTTACTTTTTTGTTGAATATTTTGCCATTCTTGGTCTAAATTTATAACTGCAATTTCGGCTAAATTGTCAGTTATTTTGTCTACTTGAGTAAGCAAAGATGAATGACTAATAATCAAGGTTGATTTTGAGTCAGAGAGCATAAAATTAAGGCGCTCAACTGGATAATTTGGGTCAAGAGGAAGATAAGCACCACCAGCTTTGAGAATTGCCAAAATTGCGATGACTATTTCGACGGAACGTTCTAAACAAATGGCGACAATAGTTTCTTGAGTAACACCTAGTTTTTGGAGATAATTAGCTAATTGATTGACTTTTTGATTCAGTTGTTGATAAGTTAGTTTTTCTGTTGGGCTGATTAAAGCTATATTGTCTGGTGTTTGCTCAACTTGTTGGTTAAATAATCGATCGAGAGAGGTTGTTTGGGGATAGTCTGCTTGAGTGTTATTCCACTGAGTTAAAATTTGTTGTTGTTGGCTAGTTAGTAAGGGTAGTTGAGAAATTTTTCGCTCTGGATTAGCAACAATACCTGTTAATAAAGTCTGGAAGTTCTCAATCAAGCAAGTAATGGTTTCCGCATCAAACAAATCGGTGCTGTATTCCAAAAAGCCAGTTAAATTTTGCTTAGATTTAGTAATTGAAAGGAAAAGATCGAACTGAGCCGTACCGCTATCCATTTCTAAACTACGCAAAGTTAATCCAGGAATTTCTTGAACAGTTTGAGGTGTATTTTGGAGAACAAACATCACCTGAAACAAAGGATTTCGGCTTAAGTCTCGTTCGGGTTGTAAGGTTTCGACTAATTGCTCGAAAGGCAAGTCTTGATGAGCATAAGCATTGAGAGTTACTTCTCGAACTCGACTCAAAAGTTCGCGAAAAGTAGGATTGCCACTTAGGTCATTACGAAAGACTAAAGTATTAACAAATAAGCCTAACATCGGTTCTAATTCTGGGCGTTTGCGGTTAGCAATTGAGGAACCGATTAAGATATCTTCTTGATTTGTATAGCGGTAAAGCAAGGTACTAAAAGCAGCTAACAAAGTCATAAATAAAGTGACTTGTTCTTGCTGACTTAATTGATGCAATCCTGCGGTAAGAGTTGGCGAGAAAGTAAAACATTGCTTTGCACCTTTAAACGCAGCCACAGAAGGTCGCGGGCGATGACTAGGTAACTTTAATACAGGTAAATCGCCGCTTAGTTGCTGTTTCCAGTAGTTAAGTTGGGTGTTGAATAATTCACCAGGGAGATGCAAATTTTGCCAAATTGCAAAGTCTGCATATTGAATTGGAAGTTCCGGTAAAGGTGAAGGTCGATTTTGAGAGAAAGCTGCATACAAAGTTGCTAACTCTCGTTCAAATACACCAATTGACCAGCCATCAGTGACGATATGGTGCATAGTTAGCAACAAAACGTATTCTTCTTGATTTAAACGCAGTAATTTGGCTCGTATCAGTGGTTTTTGGCTTAAATCGAAGGGTTTTTGCCCTTCCTCTCTGGCGATACATTCAACTTTCGCCTCCCAGTCGTTACCTAAATGCTGAAGATCGATGATGGGTAGTTCCCAAGTTAATTCCGACGGAGACGCGATCGCTTGTACAGGTTGTCGATCTACAAGGACAAAACTCGTCCGCCAAATTTCATGTCGTCTCATAATTTCGTTGAGACTTTGCTTCAATGCTATTACATTCAATGCGCCTTTTAAATGAAGGACACCGACAATATTGTAGAAGGAACTTCCTTGATAAAGTTGGTCAATAAACCAAAGTCGTTGCTGAGGAAATGATAAAGGAATTAACTCTGTATTTGAACGCTTAGGAATCGTTTCAGAATTGAATTTTCCTTTTTTCCATTTAGCGAATAAAGCTTGTTTTGCAGGTGATAAATCAGAGTATTTGCTATCCATGATAATTATTAAACTTAGAACTTGAGTATCTATTTAGCCAAAAAAGCTTCTACTTCTTCATCTGATAATTCGGCAATTTTTTCGAGCAAAAGTTGCTCAATCATTTCTGCTTGTTTAGCTACAGTCGAAGCTTGAATTAACAAGTCACGGAGAGGTAAAGAACTAGGAAACTTTGCCCGCAAACGAGAAATTAACTGAGTAGCAACTAACGAGTCTCCTCCTAACTCAAAAAAGTTATCATAAATTCCCACTTGCTTAATACCAAGAACTTCTTGCCACATTTCGGCAATTTCCGTTTCTAGTTCGTTAGTTGGAGCAAAATAAGAACTATTTAAATTCGTGGGTCTTGAGTGTTTTTCTTGAATTGAAGAGCGATCGTTTAAGTTTAGTTCGTCAAACAAAGTCTCAAAATCTTCAGCATTTTCTGGGTTAAAAGTATAAAGATTTTCACTTAATTTGCTAAACTGTTCGCCAACTTTTACCGTAACTACATTTTTACCTTTTTCTGCTAATTTATTAATTAATTGAGAACCCTTGCCATTTTCATCTACAAACACAAAACAGCGCTCTTTTTTATCCAAACTGACTGAATCATTTTGTCCAGAAAAAGAATTTGATTTCGCCTCAATCCAGTAACGCTGACGTTCAAAAGGATAGGTTGGTAAGGGAACGCGATAACGTTTTTCATGCTGATAAAATCCCGCCCAATCTATTTCTACACCTGCCAGAAAAAGTTTACCTACAGTATTTAATAAAAAGGCGAGATCGGAAGTTCTCTCTTGCGGGTGGCGTAAAGAAGTTAAGACAATTTGCTTAGTTTCCGGTCTTAAATGGCGTTTGGTTAAGGTGCTTAAAGTTCGTCCCGGTCCCACTTCTAAGAAAATTGCTTCAGCTTGTCGCAATAATTCAGAAATTCCCGGAGAGAATTTGACAGTTTGGCGCAAATGTTTAGCCCAATAATTGGGATTTGTAGCTTCCCGATCGGTAATCCAAGTACCAGTAACATTAGAAATAAAAGGAATTTGCGGTGGCTGCAAATTGAGCTTTTCGATTATCAACCGGAAAGGTTCTAAAATTGGCTGCATCATCTCAGAATGGAAAGCGTGAGATGTATGTAAAATTCGACATTCTACACCTTGCGTAGCTAATTTATTTTGTAATGCTTTTATGAGGTTAGTTTCACCGGAAACAACGCAGGAGGATGGACTGTTAATTGCTGCTAAAGATATTTCGGAAAATATCTCTAAATCGAGTAAAGATTGGATTTCAGTTGAGGAAAGTGGCACAGCCAGCATACTTCCTGACGGCAATTTCTGCATCAGTTGACCCCTTGCTGCGACTAAAGTTAAAGCATCTTCTAAAGAAAAAACACCAGCCAGAGTAGCTGCTACATATTCGCCAATACTATGACCAATTAAGGCTTTAGGATGTACGCCCCATTCGAGCCATAATTTGGCGAGAGAATACTCGATGACAAATAAGGCAGGTTGGGCAAATTTTGTCTGGTCTAAAGAGTTTATTTCGCAGGTTTCACGCGGGTAGAGAAGCTGACGTAAATCTAATTTTAAATGAGGTTGGAGAATTTCTGCACAAATATTTACTTGTTGGCGGAATGTTGGCTCAAATTCGTACAATTCTCGCGCCATATTGATGTATTGCGCTCCTTGTCCAGAAAACATAAATATTACTGAACGATTGCCAGGTTTTTGGTATTGGGTAAAAACGCTTGCGGGTGCGAGAGTAGTTAAGGCTGCGATCGCGTCTTCTAAATTATCGGAAAAAGGACAAACTACCATGCGGCGATAGTCGAAATTTTGACGACCAACTTGCAGTGTATAAGCTACATCAGCGAGATTCAAATTAGGATTATTTTGTAAATGTGCTGCGAGATTTGCCGTTGCTGTTTCTAAAGCGGAATTAGTCTTAGCTGAAAGTAATAATAATTGCCAAGGGCGATTGGTGATTGGGGATTGGGGACTGGGGATTGGGGATTGGGAATTGATAACTGATAACTGATTACTGTTAACTGAAACTGGTGCTTCTTCAAGGATTAGATGAGCATTAGTTCCGCCAATTCCAAAAGAACTAACTCCAGCGCGACGAGGAGTTTTCTTAGTTTTCCATTCCGCAAGTTTGGTGTTGACATAAAAGGGACTATTGGCAAAATCAATCTGAGGATTTGGTTGGAAAAAATGTAAACTGGGGGGTATTTGTTGATGTTTTAAAGCTTGAACAGTTTTGATTAAACCAGTAATCCCCGCAGCCGTATTCAAATGTCCGACATTAGATTTTACTGACGCGATCGCGCAAAAGCCTTTTTCCTCGGTGTGGCTACGAAACGCTTGGGTAAGAGCTTCTATTTCAATCGGATCTCCTAAACTGGTTCCAGTACCATGTGTTTCGACGTAGGTAATCGTCTCTGGTTCAACTTGCGCTAACGCGATCGCCTCTAAAATTACTTCTTTTTGACCCTCGACGCTAGGAGCAGTATAACCAACTTTTAAGGAACCATCATTATTAATTGCTGAACCTTTGATAATCGCGTGAATAAAATCACCATCAACTAAAGCGTCTTCAAGGCGTTTTAAAACTACCACACCCAAACCATTACCAAAAATAGTTCCTTGAGCATTCGCATCAAAAGCTCGACAATGACCATCAGGAGAAAGAATTCCTCCTTCTTGATAAGCATAACCTGTTTTTTGGGAAGCATTAATCGAAACACCTCCAGCTAAGGTAATATCGCTTTCTCCGTTGAGCAAACTTTGACAAGCTAAGTGAACCGCAACTAATGATGTCGAACAAGTAGTTTGCACATTAACACTCGGTCCGCGCAAATTTAACTTATAAGAAATTTGGGTCGGTAAATGGTCTTTATCATTACCAATTAAGGTTTGAAACAAGTCCACCGATGCCATAAATTCCCGATTCGGATACAAATTTAAAAATAAGTAACTACTCAGCGCTGCACCTGCATAAATTCCAATTTGTCCTGAATAATTTTCCGGATTGTAGCCAGCATTTTCTAATGCTTCCCAAACACATTCTAAAAAGAGACGATGTTGGGGATCTGCTATTTCTGCTTCTCTGGGTGTAAAACCAAAAAATGCAGCATCGAATAACTCGATATCTTCGAGAATACTCCCTGCTTTTACATAATTTGGGTCATTAAACACTACTGGATTTATACCTGCGGCTTTTAGTTCTTCATCAGTAAAAAAATTAATTGATTCCACGCCATCTCGCAGATTTTGCCAAAAAATATCTACGTTTGGCGCTCCGGGAAAACGTCCTGCTATACCGATAATAGCGATTTCATCTTTCTCTGACAAGCTATCAATTTGATTTGGATTAATCATAAGTTTAAATTTTGCTAATAGAGTAGAAAAACTGACTGATTTTGGTTAAAAACTAAGGTTTGCGAAAAATATAAACTATTCTTGTATCCCTTAATTCCGAAATAGGAACATCTTCCGTTACATCATGAATGATAACTTTCTCGAAGCCGATCTCTTTCAAAGCTGACTCAATTTCTGTACGAGAATAAGCTTTAATTTCGCAATCAACAACTTTTCGTTGCCATTTTCCTTTACTTAATTGAAAAGTGACGTGCTGAGTTTGCCATGATTTACTTTCTAAGTCATAAATCGAACGTTTTAGCCACGCATAATCGTCGCTAAAATCACCTAACATTTCCTCAACTACAGTATTCTCATCAGAGACTATTTCTCCTTCACTTAAATCAAAAGCAAACCAACCATTTTCTAATAGTGCAGAATAGACATTGCGAAAAGCTTTTTTCAGATCCTCAAGACTCAAAATATAGTTAAAAACACAACTTGCTGCGACAACAGCATGGAAAGTTGGCGGCAATTCTAAAGAACAAATATCACCTACCATAAATTTACCTTCGGGAACATTTTTGCAAGCAAAATGTAACATTCTCTCCGATAAATCAAGCCCGGTAACTTGATAACCTTTAGCAATTAGTTCGCTAACTAATTCTCCTCTCCCGCAACCAACATCTAGAATGCGAGATTCTGTCGGTAAATATTCCAGGAAATATTTGCCGACAAATTCTAACCAAAGTTCGCTGCTGCGATCGTCTGGATAAGCAAAAGCCCACTCATTAAAAAGAGCGCGAGCATTTTCATTTTCGGTTGCATTATTGACTGAATCCATATAAATAATCAACTACTCCTAATTATTTTTTTCAACGGAAAAGTATTCAAGATTAAGGTTTACGAAAAACGTAGACTATTCTTGAGTCAGTTAACAAAGGAACATCTTGGCTGACATCATGAAGGACAACTTTTTCAAAGCCAATATTTTCTAATATCGCTTGAACTTCTGTACGAGAATATCCCTTGGCTTGACAATCTACATCTTTTCGTTGCCAACTGCCACCTAGCAAGCGAAATGTAATGTGTTTAATTTGCCATAACTTGTTGGCTGGAGTATAAATTGTTCGTTGTAACCAAGCATAATCATCAGCAAAATCTCCTGAGAATTCTTCGGCAATTGAACTATCATTTTCGCTGACTATTTCTCCCTCACTTAAATCAAAACCAAACCAACCTTTTGCTAATAAAGCATTATAGACATTGCGGAAAGCTTTTTCTAAATCCTCAAGACTCAAAATATAGTTAAAAACGGTGCTTGAGGAAATAATTGCTTGATATGTTGGTGGCATTTCTAAAGAGCAAATATCACCAAGAATAAACTCTCCCCTAGGAGCATTTTGACGAGCGAAATGTAACATCTCCTCAGAGAGATCGATTCCACTAGCTTGATAGCCTTTATTGATGAGTTCGTTGACTAATTCTCCTTTGCCACAACCAACATCTAAAATGCGAGAGCTTGGTGATAAATTTGCTAAGAAATATTTACCGACAAATTCTAACCAAAGTTGACTACTCCGTTCGTCTTGGTAAGCAAAAGCCCAATCATTGTAGAATGAGCGAGCATTTTTTTCGGATTCTCGTTTTGCTGTATACATCAAAAAATTACTCCTAAATTAATTTGTCTCGATTGCTTTTTTAAGCGACATGATCGGCAGATTCTAGAGAGGTTGAATTTGCTATTTCTAGGGCAATTTGGATTTGGTCATTTAAGACTTCATCAATATCCTTTTCAGTAGTTAGAGGGTTAGCAATTACTGCCCTAAGAGCAACAATAGGAATCGTTCGTTCCAGGTTGGTTTTTGTAGTGCGGGAAATAAAAGTTCGACCTGCTTGGCGCTGTTTTTTCTGAAGAATTTCGTTAAATTGATTGATGCGCTGATTGTCGATTTCGGTCAACTGTTTTTGCGCCGCTCTTGCTCTTAAATTTTCGGGAATGTAACGATAAATAAGCAAGTTGATTTCTGGTTCAGCTAGTAACTCAAATTCTGGCAATTCGCGAATTCGATTAGCGAGATATTGAGTTTTATGAATTCCTTCATCAATTAAAAATTCATAGCCTTTAATGCCGATTAAATTTAACCCAGCGTGTAGGAACAATGCCATACCCGATCGCGAACCTTCTAAAGCTCGTTTACCTAGATCGAATGAGCCTTTACGAATGGTATAAGTGGCATTTTTTTCGATTACTTTTGCTATGTGGGGATTGCGGAGAAAAAGCATCCCTAAATTCATTGGTAAATAGAGTTGTTTATGTCCGTCAATTGTTACCGAATCAGCTTGTTCGATACCCGCAAGTTTATGTTGGTATTGTTGGGAAAAAATTAGCGCCCCACCCCAAGCTGCATCGACATGAAAATGGACATTAGCTTCTCGTGCAATGGCGGCAATTTCTGTTAGGGAATCTACGCCACCGGAGTCGGTAGTTCCAGCAACACCAACGATCGCGATAATATGTTTATTCTGGGCTTGACAATCGGCAACAGTTTGCTGTAAAGCTGGGATATCGATGCGATTATTGCTGTTACTCTTGACTTTAATTAAGCCACGCGCCCCAATGCCTAATAAGTCTGCGGCTTTATCAAATGAGTAGTGCATCAAGTCGGAACCAATGACTACCGCTTCTTTGTAACCGTAGTAGTTGAGGGCGGCGACTAAACCTTCGCTTTCGATACCGGGAAAGTCATCTTTTGGTCCGAGGGAAGTGTTGCGGGCGCACCAAAGTGCGGTAATATTCGCTGCCGTGC
The DNA here is from genome assembly GCF_020144665.1 of Oscillatoria salina IIICB1. Classification (NCBI taxonomy): domain Bacteria; kingdom Bacillati; phylum Cyanobacteriota; class Cyanophyceae; order Oscillatoriales; family Oscillatoriaceae; genus Oscillatoria; species Oscillatoria salina. The sequence goes on from NZ_JAAHBQ010000018.1 coordinate 43,072, forward strand.
CGCCGGAAACCAAGATACCGAGGGTACTTTGGCTATTTTGGATGTGTTGAGCGTAGAAGCGATCGCTAAAGTTGTAAATTAGTCGGTGTATCATTGCTAAAGCCTGACGCTCATAGGGGCTTAAGGCTTTCGATGTTTCTATTTTGACTACGTTTTGATTCATTGCCATCATTAATTTCGCCAAAGGTTGCACAAAATAAGGCAATGCTGAGGTCATGTGACCGATGAATTTTGGCGATCCCGTATGTACTGAATGGGCAATGACGTTATTAGCTAAGTAGTCAAGATAGCTTTCAAAATTAGTAGGTTCGACGGGAATATTTACATCAGAAAATTTTTCTAACAACGAATTAAATTCAATTGTCGTAGTTGGACGATCTTCTGCTAAAAAATCCTCGGTTAAGTTGGTAAATTTTTCATTTATTTCTTTTCTTTCAGAGGCTAATTGCTCGCTCATAGCAAATAGCTGCATTATTTTTTTTTCAATTTCCGGTTTACTTTCTAAAGCACTTTTAAAAGTGATTTTTGGTTGGCTTAAGGTCATTTTAACTCCTATTTAGAGGTGATGGTGAACTGGGGAATGTTAACTGTTAATAGCTCGATGTTTTTGTCTGATTTTTTTGCGGCGTTTGATTGAATTTTGACGATGTAATGGGCGGTTATCAGTTGGGAGTAAATCATCTTTTTTCTTTTGCTGCTGACTTAAATATTCAGCCAAGTGGCTAATCGTTGGATATTGAAACATTACTACTAATGGTAAATTTAGCTGGAATGTTTTTGCTAGTCTACTATGTACTTGCACCAACAGTAATGAATGACCGCCGAGATCGAAGAAGTTGTCATAAATACCTACTTCTTCAACTTGCAGTGCTTCTTGCCAAATAGTAGCAATAGTTTGCTCTAATTCGGTTTGGGGTGCTTGATAAACGGCTTCTAATTCAGGACGCAGGCGATCGGGAACTGGTAGCGCTTGACGATTTATTTTACCATTTGGCAGTAAAGGTAAAGAGTCGAGAATGACAAATATTGCCGGAATCATATAGTCGGGTAAATGTTTTTTCAACCAGTACTGAAGTTCGCTAATGGTGAGTTCGCTAACCACATAAGCTACTAATTGCGGTTCATCTGTTCTGGCGATAACTACTGCTTCGTCAACGTTTTCATTATTAGTGAGTACCGCTTCAATTTCTCCTAGTTCAATTCGGAAACCACGCAGTTTTACTTGGTTGTCAATCCGTCCAACTAATTCGAGGTTTCCATCGGGAAGATAGCGGGCTAAATCTCCAGTTTTATAAAGTTTTTGTTCGCTGAATTGAGAGTTAGTTTCCAGATTAAGAAAAGGGTTAGAAATAAACCTTTCTGCTGTTAGTTCAGGTCGGTTTAAATAACCTCTTGCTAGTCCAGTACCACCAATATATAATTCACCAGGTACGCCAATAGGAACGGGTTGTAAATGTCGATCTAACAAATAAATTTGGGTATTGGTTAGAGGACGACCGATCGCTACAGATAAAGTTGCTGAATTTTGGGGAGTAAATTCGTAGCAAGTGACATCAGCAGAAACTTCTGAGGAACCGTATAGGTTCAAAAGCGTACTTTGTGGCAAGATTTGCCGAAATTTGCTTAATAAATCGAGACTGAGTGCTTCTCCACTGCTAATCCAAAGTTGCAATTTTGGTAGGATTTGTTGCAGATTGGGATAAGTGTCTAAAAGTACGCGCAGCAAAGAGGGAACAAGTACCAATCTGGTAACATTATGATGAGCAAGAGTTTCAACGAATTGCTGCGGATTTTTGATGACGCGATCGCTAATTACAACTGTGGGAATTCCTTGTAATAATGGTCCGAATATTTCCCAAATTGAGTCAACAAAATTTAAGGATGTTTTCTGACAACAAACTTCTCCTGGAGTGAAAGGATAAGTCTCCCACATCCAATTAAATCGATTGACAGCACCTTTGTGAAGACCGAGAACCCCTTTAGGTTTACCTGTGGAACCGGAGGTATAGATAACGTAAGCTAGATTATCAATTGTAGCATTGCTAACAGGATTTTCTGAGCTTTCTTGAGCAATAGTTTCGTCGGTATCGAGACAAATTACCTGTGCGTTGGTGGTGGAAATTTTATCCAGCAAATGTTGTTGAGTCAACAAAATTGGTGCTTGAGCATCCTCTAACATGAATTCTAACCGTTCTTGGGGATAAGCGGGATCTAGAGGTACATACGCTCCCCCAGCTTTGAGAATCGCTAAAATGGCGATGGCGCTTAACTCGGATCTCTCCAAACAAATTCCTACTAATACTTCTGGTTTGACACCCAACTTTTGCAAATAATTTGCTAACTGATTGACTTTTGAATTCAGTTCTCGATAAGTTAATTTTTCTTCGCCAAAAATAACCGCAACTTCATCGGGCGTACGTTCTACTTGGGCAGCAAATAACTCATGAATACACCGATTTTGCTGATAATCAGTTTTGGTATTATTCCACTCCAATAATAACTTTTTTTGTTCGTCGGTAGCAAGCAAAGGTAAATTCCAAATCTGCTGTTCTGGATTATCTACAATACTCTCTAGTAAAGTTTGCCAATGTTTTAGCCAGCGAGAAATCGTTTCAGCATTAAATAGATCGCTGTTATATTCACACTCAACTAAAAGTTGCTCATTGGTTTGACGAACATCAAAGAAAATATCGGTAATTGTTGCCCCCGTCGGATTGCGTTCAAAGTCAATTTCGCCCCCGGCAAACGTTGACTTTGATAGCGGTCGGTCTAAATTAAAAATCGCTGTCACCAAGGGAGAACGACTCGGATCGCGAGGTAAATTTAATTTTTTTACTAAGTTGATAAACGGATAAATTTGCCGATCGTAAGCATCTGATAACAACCCTTTAACTGAATTCAGATACTCAGTAAATGTCAAATTTTCACTTACTTTACTGCGAATTGGCAACAGATTCACGTAATGACCAACCAAATATTCACCTTGCACAGTAGATTGTCCTGCGGAAGTAATCCCAACCACAAGATCTTCTTGGTCGCTCAATCGATGTAACAAAGTCACAAAACTTGCAAAAAGAGTTGTAAAGAAAGTGCTTTTTTGCTTGACACTTAAGCTTTTTAATGCTTGGAATAATGACGTATTTAAAGTTATACTTTGTCGAGTGCCGACGTGCAGATTGATTGCCGGACGAGGACGATCTGTAGGCAACTCTAACACCGGAACGCGATCGGCAAATTGATTAGTCCAATAAGCCTCAGCTTTTGCCATTTCTGGACTATTTTGCTGTTGTAATTCCCAGTGAATATAATCACTCAATTGCATTGGTTGGGGGAGATTATGAGAAATACTTTGACATTCGGCAGTGTAAATTTCAGCTAATTCTTGTTGCAAAACACCAAACGACCAACCATCAGCAATAATGTGATGAATTGTCAAAACTAGCAAATGATGTTGTTCCGCCAATTTAACAATTTTCGTACGCAGTAGGGGTAGTCCCCCCGTGGCTACCCCGGCTTCCCCCGTGGCTACCCCGGCTTCCCCCGTGGCTACCCCGGCTTCCCCCGTGGCTACCCCGGCTTCCCCCGTGGCTACCCCGGCTTCCCCCGTGGCTACCCCGGCTTCCCCCGTGGCTTTTTCCTGACTATTTCCTATTTGAAAATCAAAGGTTTGTTGAGCTTCTTGGGCGAGAAATTCAGCTAACTTTGGAGAAATTTCACTATTACCTAAATTCGAGAAATCGATTAAAGGTAACTCTATTTCCCAAGTAGAATGAATGCGCTGATAATCTCCTTCGGGGCTAAAAGTAGTTCGCAGTGCTTCATGACGATTCACAACTTCTTGAATCGCTTTCTGCATCGCTGAAAAATTAAACGAACCGCGCAAATGAATCGTTGCTGATTGGTTATAAGCGCGGGAAACTTCCTCTCCCATTTGCGCCATAAACCAAATTTCCTTTTGTGCTGCTCCTAAAGGAATAGTACGCGATTTTGGATGCTCAAATTTCGAGGTAATTTCTGCGACGATTGTGTTTAAATTAGCTGAATTTTCCGAATCACCATTTTTGTTAGCCAAATCATTTTCTGATGATGGTAAAAATCCTCCTGCTTGCATCTCCACAATGCTTTCCTTCACCGCCCGAATAAATCGCTCAATATCTTCTTCAGTATGAGCAGTAGAAAGGAAAAACCTCCGGTTATCTAAAGCATAAATCCCCTTATCAAGCAAGTGATAGAAGAACAAATCTATCCAATTGAGAACGGGTGAATAGGTAAAACGGAACAGCGAACCAAAATGCACAACTTGAATTGGCAGTTGTTTTTCCTCAAAATAACTGTTAAGTGTAGCTGCTAATTGGCTTGTTTTGGCGGTTAATTCTTCCTGAAGCTTTCCTCCTTGTTCTTTTAAGTAATTAAGCGATGCCCAAGCCGCAGTCATAACCAGAGGATGTTTGAAAAATGTTCCTTTAAAATGAGTTGTTTCGACATGAGGAGAAGAATCATCGCCATATTGCCAAAAGCCACCATCTAATACATCCATAAAAGCAGCTTTGCCAGCTAAAATTCCAATTGGCATTCCTGCTCCTACAGCCTTGCCGTAAGTAGTTAAATCTGCTCGAATATTCCACAAAGCTTGGATACCACCGGGGTGCATCCGAAAGCCAGTAATAATTTCATCAAAGATTAATACAACTCCTGTTTCTGCCGTAATTCGCCTCAGTTCGTGGAGAAATTCTTTTGGTTGTAAATCGGGTCGAGTGCTTTGTATTGGTTCAACTAAAATAGCAGCTAATTCATGAGCATGATTTTTGACGATTTCCAGGGATTTGGGATTACCATAATCGAGGATGAGAGTTTGTTCAACTTTGTACTGAGGAATTCCTGGAGCGATCGCCATCGGATCTAGGGTTTCATCTTCATTGGGTACACCCATCATCAAAACATCATCTAAGGTTCCGTGATATGAACCTGCAAAGTAAGCGATTTTGCTGCGTCCAGTTACGGTTCGTGCGGTGCGGATTGCACCCATTACGGCTTCTGTGCCATCGTTACAAAAAGCGACTCTTTCTTGGTCGGTTAATTCACAAATTAATTTGGCAACTTTACCTGCAAGAATTGATTGAGGACCGTGTTGAATTCCTTGCTGAAGATAGTTTTGAATAGGTTCGATGATAAATGAGGGTGAATGACCAAATAAAAGTGCGCCAAACCCCATAATCATGTCTACATATTCGTTGCCGTCAATATCCCAAATTCTGGCACTTTCTCCACGTTGGGGATAGATTGGGTAGCGCATTTCTTTCAAAGAAGGTCGAAAACCCATTGCGGCTCTAACATTAGCATGATAAGGGCGATCTTCTTGGGTGAGTTGTTTTGATTTGGGGGTACGTTTGACGATACTTGCAATTAGTGAATCGAGATGTTTTTGCTGTTGAGAATTAAGGGTTGAGGTTTTTGCTTTGGGTGGAATTTTTGGCTTGGGCTGTGGCTGTGGAGGAGTTGGATTGAACGTCTCTACCTTGTGGTTTCCTTGGGTTACGTTAGTATTGCTGCTTAATAATTCTAACTGTTTCGACATCAATTCGAGTTGCTGGGCAACCAGTCGCGCGAGATCTGCTTTCTCTGGATGTTTGCTCTGGCGCTTCTCTACAGGAAATTGAGGTTTTTCTTTAACTATTTTGGGAGCATCGATAGAGATATTTTCTGGGATTTCTGCGGGGATTTGCTCGGCGATATAAATCGCTAATTCGTTAATTGTTGTGCAGTTTTCTAGCAATAAGCGAAAAGATAAATCTAGTCCAAATTTTTCTTTAATTGGGGCTTTTACTTGGATAAATAATAAAGATTCTAAACCAAGTTCAAAAAAATTGGTATGAACGTCTATTTCCGTCTTACTAACGCCAAGCACTTTGGCAAAAATATCTTTTAAGCTCGATAAAACTAGCTCGAACTGCGGATTTTTTTCAGTTAAGTTAACGTTTGCTTGAGACATTGTTTTAAATAGTTGCTTTTTGAAAAAGTTTATGCTAAAGATTGATTTAATTTTCTTGACTCAATAAATCTATTTGTTGAGCCATAATTTCAACTTGCCGAGACATGATTTCTTCGAGTGAATCTTCTCTCTTTGCTGGCTGGCGATTACTTTCTGGATAAGTTTCCAACTGGTAATTGTCAGTTTTTTGATTAGCAAAAGAAGCTTTTTTCCCAGAATTGCTGTTAGAGAGATTTGTCTCTGATTTTTGTTCTTTATTTTTTTCTAACCAATATCGTTTTCGTTCAAAAGGATAAGTCGGTAAAGGAAGACGTTGGTGTTTTTCATTTTGGTAAAAATTAGCCCAATTTACCTCAACTCCGGCTAGCCAAAGTCGTCCTAATGTTTTCAAGAAAAACTCTACATCTGAGGCTTTTTCTTGAGGATGACGTAGCGAGTTCAAAATAATTGGCTGCGAATTTTCGCCAGCATTAAGTTTAGCTAATTTACTTAAAGTTCTTCCGGGTCCTACTTCTAACATAATTGAGTCAGCTTGTTGTAGTAACACTTGCAAACCTTGAGCAAAATTAACCGTTTCTCGAAGATGTTTCGCCCAATAAAAAGGATTTGTCGCTTGTTCCGCAGTAATCCAATCACCCGTTAAGTTAGAAAGATAAGGAATTTGGGGAGGATGAAGATTAACTCGTTTAACTTGCTCGGTAAAAGCTGCTAAAATTGGTTCCATCATTGGAGAATGAAAAGCATGGGAAACGTGCAGAATACGACAGTTTATTCCTTGAGAAATTAACTGCTTTTCTAGTAGTTCTACGGCTTTTGTCGAACCAGAAATTACACAAGCAGATGGACTATTAATTACCGCCAAAGAGAGAGAATCTTCCCGCAGAAAAGGTTCGATTTCGCTTGCTGAAAGTGAAACAGCAAGCATACTTCCCCCAGGCAAACTTTGCATTAATTGTCCTCGCGAAGCTACCAAACTTAAAGCATCGGATAAAGAGAAGACACCAGCAAGAGTAGCGGCTACATATTCACCAATACTATGACCAATTAGCGCTTTTGGCTGCACTCCCCATTCTATCCATAATTGAGCTAAAGCGTACTCAATTACAAATAACGCAGGTTGGGCAAATTTGGTTTGTTGTAAAGACTTTTCTGGTGCTGTTTCTTCATTTTGTTCTGGATAAAGTAAATCGCGCAAGTCTAAGCCTAAATGAGGTTTAAGTATTTCCAAACAATTATCTACTTGTTTGCGAAAGATTGGCTCAACTTGATAAAGTTCTCGCGCCATATTTATATACTGCGAACCTTGTCCAGAAAACATAAAAATGACAGTGGGTTCTTCAATTTTGTGGTAATGAGTAAATACTTGTTGGGGATCGAGATTGGTTAATTTTTGTACCACATTTTGGCTTAATTTTTCCCTAGATTTTTCGAGTAGCTGATAATTGGGACAAACGATAATGCGACGATGAGCAAAAGTACGACGACCAATTTGGAGAGTATAAGCTACATCAGCTAAATTAATTTCGGGATTTTGTTGGAGGTAATCTGCTAAATTCGCTGTGGATTTTTCTAAAGCAGAGTTAGTTTTAGCTGATAAGACAAACAACAGCCAAGGGCGACTGTTTGGAGATTGGGAATTGGGGATTAGGGATTGGGGATTAGGGATTGGGGATTGGGAATTAGTAACTGATAATTGGTCACTGTTAACTGAAATAGGCGCTTCTTCTAAAACTGCGTGAACATTTGTGCCGCCAATTCCAAACGAACTAACTCCAGCGCGGCGAGGTGTACCGTTAGTTTTCCATTGGGAGAGTTTAGTATTAACATAAAAGGGACTGTTAGCAAAATCAATTTTTGGATTGGGTTGTTGGAAATGTAAACTTGGTGGAATTAATTGATGTTTGAGGGCTAATACTGTCTTAATTAAACCAGCAATTCCCGCCGCCGCACCTAAATGTCCAAAATTGCTTTTTACTGAACCGATAGCACAGAAATTTTTCGCCTCGGTGCTATTACGAAAAGCTTGGGTGAGGGCTGAGACTTCGATGGGGTCGCCTAAATCGGTTGCGGTTCCATGAGCTTCGATGTAAGTTATAGTTTCAGGGTCAATTCCGGCGATAAATTGAGCTTCGGAGATGACTGCGGTTTGACCATCGATGCTAGGAGCGGTATAACTAAGTTTGAAACCACCGTCGTTGTTAATCGCCGAGCCTTTAATTATTGCATGGATACGATCTCGGTCGGCGATCGCGTTTTCTAATCTTTTCAGAATTACAATCCCTACACCGCTACCAAAAACTGTTCCTTGCGCTTGAGCGTCAAAAGTTCGGCAATGTCCGTCAATTGATACTACTGAACCGTCTTGATATAAGTATCCTCCAATTTGGGGAACTTTAATCGAAACGCCACCTGCTAATGCTAAATCGCATTCACCATTAAGCAAGCTTTGACAAGCGAGATGAACTGCTACAAGTGAGGTGGAACAAGCAGTTTGGACGCTCAAAGAAGGTCCTCTGAGGTTCAATTTATAAGAAACTCGTGTGGGTAAATAATCTTTATCGTTAGTAATAAGTGTGGGAAAAAATGACTGAGCTTCTAAAGTATAATCCAGGTTATTTAAAAGATAAATACTTAAATCTGTACCCGCATAAACCCCAATTGAACCTGGATAAGTTTGAGTATTATAACCTGCATTTTCAATGGCTGACCAAGCTTCTTCTAGGAAAATACGATGTTGCGGGTCCATCATTTCTGCTTCCTTGGTACTGTAATCAAAAAAGGCAGCATCAAATAAATCGATATCAGCAAGCACACTATTGGCTTTCACGTAATTGGGGTTATTTAATAAAGAAATATCTACACCGTTAGCTAGTAGTTCCTCATCGCTAAAAAATTCAATACATTCTCTACCATCTCGCAGATTTTGCCAGAATTCATCCAGATTCTTCGCTTTCGGAAAGCGACCCGACATACCAATAATTGCTATTGCTGAATCGTTACTCATAACTAAATAAAAATAACTTAATTTTGCTTTAATTTTTTTCTAAAATTTGTTCGTTGTTGTCTTAAATTCTTGAGTGACTCGCGATATTCTGCACGAGTTTGACCTTGTTTGGCAGCAGTTTCTATTGCTTCTCCCGATGTGAAAAATTTGGCAAGAGCATCAATAGTTGGAGATTTAATCATCTCCACAACTGATAATTCTTGAGCAAAAATTTCTTGTAATCTAACTTGGGTTTTAATTAAAAGTAGGGAATTGCCTCCTAATTCAAAGAAGTTATCATGAATTCCTACCTCTTCTAATTGGAGAATTTCTCGCCAAATTGCAGCAATACTTTGTTGAATTTCAGTTTGGGGTTTGACAAAGGCGAATTTTTCAGGAGTACGAATATTTTTCGGTACGGGTAAAGCGCGGCGATCGATTTTTCCATTAACTGTTAAAGGCAAAGTTTCGAGAATGATAAAGTGAGCCGGAATCATGTATTCAGGCAGTTTTTGTTCTAGGAAATTACGCCATTCATTTGCAGATAAATTTTCAGGATTATTTTGATTTGATTTCAGAACTAAATAAGCTACTAACTGCTGACTTTCCTCAGTTTCAGCAACAGTAGTCAGAACTACTTCTCTAATCAAAGGATGAAGTTTTAATGTTGATTCAATCTCACCAAGTTCAATACGATGACCATTAATTTTTACTTGGAAATCTTCTCGTCCGAGAAACTCAATATTACCATTCGGTAAATAACGTCCTAAATCGCCAGTTTTATACAATCTTTCTTGAGTTTGAGGATGAATAATAAAGCTAGCATTAGTTTTTTCTGGATTATCCCAATAGCCTTTAGCTAATCCAATTCCACCGATATAAAGCTGTCCGGGAACCCAAATTGGACAAGGTGACATTGCTTCATTCAAAACATAAAAATGCTGGTTAGCCATTGGACGACCGTAGGGTATACTTTTCCAAGTTGAGTCAACTTTTTCAATCGGATAAAGAATCGACCAAATTGAAGCTTCTGTGGCTCCTCCTAAGCTAATTAGCTGCACTTTTGGAGATAAGGCGCGAATTTGTTCGGGTAAGCTTAAAGGTAGCCAGTCTCCACTTAACATTACTAACCTGAGTGAGGGAAGTAATTGTGTGGAGGAACCTGTTGTATATTCAACTAACATTTGCATTAGTTGGGGTACGGAGTTCCAAACTGTAACTTGGTTTTCAGTTATTAATTGTAGCCAATGAGCAGGATTTTTAGTACCATCGGCATCAGGAATAACAATGGTTCCTCCGGCGCTTAAAGTGCCAAAAGTGTCATAAACTGAGAGATCGAAACTGAGAGATGATAAGGCAAATATGCGGTCTTTTGAGTTTACCTGAAAGCGTTGATTGATGTCGAGAATGGTATTAACTGCACCTCGATGATCGATTGTGACTCCTTTGGGTTTTCCAGTGGAACCGGAAGTGTAGATTACATAAGCTAAATCGGTGGGTTGGGTGACATATTTTAGGGTAATATTAGAGTCAGAAACTTCGCTAGTATCTAGATTAAGGCGTTGGACATTTTCAGGTAATTTTAAAGTGTCAAGATGGGATTGAGTAAGTACCCATTGAACTTTTCCTGACTCTAACAAATACCATTGTCGCTCGGTGGGTAGTTTGGGGTCAATGGGTAAATAAGCAGCCCCAGAAGCTAAAACCCCCAAAACAGCGACAATTTGTTCCCATCCTTTCTCCATCAGAATAGCAATTAATTGGTTAGGAGTTGCGCCGAGTTGTTGGAGTTGAGTTGCGAGGTAATTTGCGCGATCGCGTAATTCTCGATAAGTTAAAATACGATCGCTACTGACTATGGCTGTTTGCTGGGGATGCAACAAAGCTTGCTCGAAAAAACCACTATGCAGTAAAACTTTTTCCGGAATTGGTTTGTCAGTACAATTAATCGCGGCAATCTGTTTTTTTTGTGTTATTGGTAACAGTTTTCTTGTCTTCGTTTGCCAAATTTTCTCTTCATTCGCCAGACGTTCAAGAAAGTCACTGTAAGCATTAAACATATCATCTAAAAGTCCGGCGGGAAATAGTTCTTCTACTGCATCCCAATAGAAAATTAAAGCATTATTGTCTTCATAAACTTGATGATCTAAATAAACTTGTGGTGTTTGGCTGACGCTATAAACAATGTCTCCTAACCATGACATCGGTAAAGAGTCTCTGCTGCTTGTATCACCCATTAAGGTACTTGTAAATACCACAGGCATTATTGCACCCGAATTTCTTTCTTGTCTCCGGGCTAATTCTCGCAAAATATGTACGCCACTAACATAACGATGGTCGAGGGCATCCCAAAATTGTTTTTGGATACGTTTAACTCGCTCTACAAACGAGTCTGGTTCGGAGTTATCTACTGCTAATAAAGTTAAGGAAGTGAAGTCTCCGACAAGATCATTTACTTGGGAATGGATGGGCAAAGTATTAAACAAAGTTAACGTGAGCGTAAAGCGAGGATTTTTACTCCAAAGCGTAAGAATTTCCGTAAATGCTGTTAACAATAATCCCGTAGGAGTTACACCTAATTTTGTTGCTTGTTGTTTAATTTTTTGCCAGGTGGTTGAGGCTAATTTTCCGCTTCGGCGCATAATGCGCGGTTGTTTAATTGTGGCTAAACTTTTTTCTAAAGGTAGTTCGGGCGATGGTGGTAAACTAGGAAGAAGATTTTGCCAATAATTTAGCGAACGACGGTAGGTTTCCGATTTACGAAACTCAATTTCTGCTAAAACATAGTCTCGAAATGATAGTTCTAAACGAGGAAGAGATGCTTTTGGGTTTTCCATTAGTTGAGCCAATTCTCGACTAATAATTCCCAAACTCCAAGCATCACAAATTAAGATATCAAAGCTAAAATGTAGCCTCACTCGTTGATTATTTAGCAGAGATGCTTGAATTTCAAAGAGGGGCCACTTTTCAGCAGCAAAAATTTGGTGGTCTAATCTTTCCCGAATTTCAGCCAAGCGATTTTTTGCTGTTTCTGGGGTTTCTTCTCGCAAGTCCCAAACTTTAATTTGATAAGCGGGAACTTGCTCTAAAATTCGCTGTTCGCCATTATTTTGGACGATTGCTCGTAGCATACCATGACGTTCGATTATTTGCTGCCATGCGTGGCTAAAATGTTCTAAATTTAAGTCAAATGTATCGATTTCTAAATACAAATGAGTGGCAACATTTCCTAATTCAAAAGCTCCTTGACGACCAATCCAATAAGCTTGTTGAATATCAGTGAGGGGAAAGGGTTCATTTTGTGCTTCTGGTTGAGGAATTATTGTTGGTAGTTCGCTATCTTGAGACTTGACTTTTTTACCTCGTAAGCGTTTTTCTAAAAGGGCTTGTTTGGCTGGTGATAGCTGCGATTTTGCTGATAATGACATTATTTTAAGTTCCGAAAAGTAGTTGTAAAAATAATAATTAAAGATTAATCAGTTATGTCAATTTTTAGATAATCTGGGAAAGGCTGAATTTGCTGGAAATTATTTTCGAGAATTACTAAGTTATCTTGCTTGTCAATCTCTTTAAAGCCAGCAAATTTATAAGTAATATACATCATCCGGTTGCGATTGTTGGCGACAAATTCGGCACGGAGGGGAACGTTTTTTTCTTGAGCTAAATTAAGCAAATAATTCAGCATCACTGTCCCTACTCCTCTAGACATAACCCGACAGGACATGAGGAAAAGCTTTATTGTCCAACAATTGTCGAGACATTCAACTAAAACTAAGCCAATTTTCCCATAGTCTCCATACTTATCGGTTAAACTAGCGATTAATAATTTATGCTGCTTTGATTGGCGAAATCGATCGAGTTGTTCGTAGGAATAAGTATAGCCTGTGGTGTTGAGTTGATTGGTTCTGACTGTTAATTCTTCTGCTCTTTGTAAATCTTCTTCTTTTGCAGTGGAAATAGTCAAGTGCATTTTGAGGGTAGCTAAAAATGCTTCTTGAGTACCAATAAATTCTGACTCGGCTTGCTTGCGCTCTAAATCGCTGAGGTACATCAACCTTCGTTTTTGCGAATCCTCAGTAATAAAACGAGGATTAAATTCGGGCATTGTTAATAGCTTATATAGGTTACAAGCATTGATACATAAGACTTCTGGAAGAGAAAACTGTACTTCTTCCAGTTCAAACATCCGATCGTCGATAAACGCGATCGCGTCAATCCCAATATTAATTTTTTCAGCAATTTGTTGCAGAGAATGAGCTTTGGAGTTCCAGTTAATTTGCGGATAGAGAAAATAGTCTTGCAAGCCAAATTCTTGCAATTTCTCCATCGCTTTTGCGCGATCGTTTTTACTAGCGATCGATTGTAAAATCCCTCGACTGTCTAAAGTCTTGATAATCTCAACTACCCGATTAGCTAATTCAACTCGCTCGTCCTCCAGCAAGACACCTTTCCAGAGGGTATTATCTAAATCCCAAACTAAACATTTAATTGTTTTTTTAGTTGTTTGCTGATGCTGTTTTTGTTCAGATTTAACAATCATAATTCTAACTATTTGTCAATACCTTTGCTGATAAATCGCGAGAAAAAGCCGCTAAACTATGTTGTTGATAACCATAATCGGCGATCGCAATTTGTTGAATTTGGGTGCTACCTTCGATGATTTCCATTATTTTTGCATCTCGCCAATATCTTTGGACGGGGTAGTCACCGCTACAACCATTTCCACCATGAATTTGCACCGCATCATTAGCGATTTTTGTTGCTGTTGTCGAGGCGAAATATTTCGCAATGGAAGTTTCCATAATTGAGCGAGGATCTCCTTTATCTTTGAGGTAGCCTGCTTGATAACAAAGTAGCCTCGCTGCTTTCACATTGACGACCATTTCTGTAATCATTTGGCGGATTAATTGATGCTCTTTCAAAGCTACACCAAATTGCTGTCGCTGACTGGTATATTGCAAGCAAGCTTCTAAACAAGCTTGAGCAATACCAACACAACCCCAAGCTACACTATATCTCCCATAATCTAGTGCGGAATTAGCCACACAAGAGAAACCAAAACCTCGTCTACCGACCAAATTTTCTTGAGGAATTTGACAATCGTTGAGGTGCAATTCTGCTAACATGGAAGCTCGCACGCCTAACATTCCGGAAATGGGTTTAATTGTTAGTCCTGGGCTATTTTTAGGAACTAAAAAAGCTGAGGGTTGATTGTCCCATTGTGCAAAGACTAAAAAGACATCGGCAATTTGACCGTAGGTAATCCATTTTTTCTGCCCGTTTAAGATATAAGAGTTACCGGAATTTGTAGCAGTAGTTTCGACATTTTTCGCATCGCTACCGATATTTGGTTCGCTTAAAGCAAACGCACCTAATACTTCTCCAGTGGCTAATTTCGGCAACCAATATTCTTTTTGAGATTTACTTCCCCATTTCAGCAAAGCATAAGCAACCATGTTGTGAACAGTTAGCAAACTCCGCAGGGAAGAACAACCTCGCCCAATTTCTTCACAAAGAAGACCATAGGCGATCGCGTCGATGCCACCACCGCCCCATTCCTGCGGCAGCACTGCCCCTAAATAACCTTTTTGGGCTAATTTGTCAATCAGGTCTTTTGGCGTGTGTTCTTGGCGATCGCAGCGATCGGCGATATCCATGATTTCGCTGTCTACGAAGCTTCTATATGCTATTTGCTTTTCTTTTTGCTGAGGAGTTAATTCTAGTTGCATTTTTCGTGAACTCAATTGTTAGTTTGCTAACACGGTGGTTTTGGCTTCTACTAAACGAGTCATGGCTTCTATCGTGCGGAAATTGTCAAATTCTAGGTCTTCGTTCTCGATTGAAATTTGAAATTCTTGCTCGATAAATAAGACTAATTGCATCGCGAACATTGAATTAACGAAGCCCGCAGCAAAGATATCTTCATCGTCTTTGATTTCGCGAGTTCCAAAGTATGGTGAGAGGAAATTCTTGATTTTTGTTTTAATTTCATTCATGTTAAAATTTGCCCTAAATTTTAGCTATAAGTATAGAAACCTTGTCCACTTTTCCGACCGTACAATTTAGCATCTACCATTTTTTTGAGTAAATTGCAAGGTCGATATTTACTATCGTTAAAACTTTCAAACAAAACTTCGATTGAATAAAGAATTGTATCTAAGCCAATTAAGTCGGCTGTTTCTAAAGGTCCCATTTTGTGACCAAAACAGGTTTTGAATAGGCGATCGATTTCTGAAGCTGAAGCTACGTTTTCTTGGACTAGATAAATGGCTTCATTGATTGTCAACATTAACACGCGGTTAGAAACAAAACCGGGTGAGTCATTAACTATAATACAGTCTTTGTTCATTTGAGACAACATTTTTTTGGCTGTCTCAATTGTTTCCTCGGAGGTGTGATAGCCGCGAATCATTTCGACCATTTCTTTCATTGGTACTGGGTTCATGAAATGAATCCCAATAACTTTTTCGGGACGTTTAGTTACTGAGCCAATTTTTGTAATGGAAATGGCAGAAGTGTTGGCAGCAAATACACAATTTGGCGGACAGCTTTCGTCAATTTGTGCATAAACTTTTTGCTTAATCTCCCATTTTTCGGTGGTATTTTCGATGACAAATTCCGCCGCTTTGAGAAATTGGTAAT
This sequence comes from Oscillatoria salina IIICB1, assembly GCF_020144665.1. Lineage (NCBI taxonomy): Bacteria > Bacillati > Cyanobacteriota > Cyanophyceae > Oscillatoriales > Oscillatoriaceae > Oscillatoria > Oscillatoria salina. The sequence goes on from NZ_JAAHBQ010000018.1 coordinate 58,686, forward strand.
TTGTTGTGAATTTGATGCGACTGAGAACTTCGTCTGGATTTTCTGCTGGCTGCTTTTGTTTGAAAAATCCTTGAAAGCGGAGATTATTTTTAACTTGTTGTTTCGCTTGTTCGAGAATTTCCTCTGTAACATCTATGAGGATGACTTGATGATTGGTTTGAGCGAGGTTTTGCGCTACCCCGACACCCATGACACCAGCCCCGATTACGCCAACTGTTTTAATTTCCATTTTTGCTCTTTTCCTCAATTATGTAACTGTTTTTAGCTAAAATCAGCTATTGACAATCAATTCTGCTGCTTCCTCTTCAGTTAAATTTTCGATTTCCGCCAAGACCATTTCTTCAATTAAGACGGCAAATTCGGCAATTGAAGGAGCTTCGATAAACGCTCGCAAGGGAACTTCTAACTGAAAAGTTTGTCGCAGACGATGAATTAATTGGGTGGCTAATAAAGAATGTCCTCCTAAAGCAAAGAAATTGTCATGAATGCTGACTAATTCGATTCCTAAAAATTCTTGATAGAGTTCGGCAATTTGGCGCTCAGTTTCGTTGCGCGGTGCAATATAAGCAGTGCGTCGGCGCGAATTTTCCTTATTTTGCTCTGATTTAGTTACTGCTGTTGGATTAGGAAGAGATTGACGTTTCAGCCATTTGTCAATTTCCGCAGTTAAATCGGTACGCCAAATTGCAATTTGGGGAACTAAGCGATAAGAAAATATTCGCTGCAAAGCATCGATTGTTTCTTGTTGGAAAACGGCGGTTTCGTTTGAGTTTGCAGTTGTTTCAGCTAAGGAATTTCGCAGTAAGTTGGTATTTTCGGCGTGAAACCAATTTGCACTGCACCAGTGAGTTTTTCCGAGTTGATTTTGTCGGCTAGCAAAAGCATCGACAAAGTTATTTGTCGCTGTATAAGCAGCAAAGCCTACTCCACCTAAGACTGCACCAATTGAGGAAATTAAGAAACAAAAATCAACTTCTTTGTCTGACAAAATTTTCTCTAAAGTGTAGAGTCCGTAGACTTTAGCGCGAAACTGTAATTCACATTCTTTGGGGGTGGTTTCTTGAATGGTGCGGACGATTTCTTCACCAATAAAAGCGGCTGCATGAATTACCCCATTAACTTTACCGAAGCGCTTTTCTGCTTGGGAAAATACTTGCTGCATTTGAGTTTCGTCAGCGACATCTGCTGTTGCGATCGCCACTTCTGCTCCTAATTCTTCTAATTGTCGCACTTTCTCGATCTTTGTGCTAGCTTCCGGTGGTAGTCCGGAACGTCCTACTAATACTAACTTGGCGCTGACAGTTCTGGCGAGATATTCAGCAATTGTTAAGCCAATTCTTCCCAATCCTCCGGTAATCAGATATACTCCTTCCGGACGCAAGCGTTGAGGTAATTCCACGATTTTGTCGAGTTTGACTGGGGTAAAAGTTTGCAACCATCGTTGCTTTCCTCGGTAAGCGATAATCAAATCATCAGTTTGAGTTGCGAATTCACTCAGCAGCAAATCTATTTCCGGTGAGGTAAGATTTGCGGCTAAATCCAGACTATGACAGGTAAGATTGCTGTATTCTTGGGGAATAACTTTGCATAATCCTAACAAAGTCGCTTTTTCGGGATGACAGACATCAATGCTTTCAATTGCGTGCATTCCCCTAGATATTACCCAAATGTCAATCGCATCGTTAATTAGTTGTTCGCTAATTGCTTGAGTGAGAAACAAAAGACTATAAAAGTTGTAAGCTTGGGTTTGGCTAAAATCTTCCTTTTCTTGATTTAGCTTGAGACTCCATAGATGTAAAATCCGATGAGGAATTTGCTTATTTGCTTGCAGACTTTGCAGAAGTTGCTGATAGTCATTTTTCGAGTCAGGGTTAATGGTATATTCGATCTCGCTAACTCGGACGAATTTCTCTCCCATCCTGACAGTGACAACTGCTTCGTTTTCTGATGTTAATCGCTGTAAAATTTGCGAACTTAGCTGAGTTTCCTCTGCAAACACCAAATAACTACACTTTTGCGCTACTTTGATTTCCGGTAAGATTGATTGCTTCCAGGTGGGAACATAGAACCAATCGGCGGGATCTGACTTTCTGGTAGAACTAGGTAAAATAGTGGCAGATTTTGGCGGTTCCAACCAGTAACGCTGACGTTCAAAAGGATAAGTTGGTAAGGGAATGCGATAAAGTTGCTTCTCAGCCGCAAATTTTGACCAATCGATTTTAACTCCCGATAACCACAACTGACCTAAAGTATGAAGTAAAAATTCCTCATCTGACTGTTGGGTGTAAGCATCGCGTAGGGAACTAAAAACATTTCCTTCCTCTTCTAAACACTGTACAGTTAAGCTACTCAAGGTTTGTCCGGGTCCCACTTCTAAGAAAATTGGTTGTTGTTGCGCTAATTCTTTAATTCCGTCTGCAAAACGTACAGGTTGACACAGATGCTTAGTCCAATATTCGGGATTTGTCGCTTCTGCGGCAGTTATCCAAGTTCCGGTAACATTGGAGATATAAGGAATTTGCGGTGGTTTGAGGTTGATTGTTTTGACTAATTCCGTGAAAGGTTGCGCGATCGCCTCCATCATCTGAGAATGGAAAGCGTGGGATGTCTGTAAGTGTCGATAAGCTTGTCCGTTTTCAGCTAATTGGTTAGCTAATTTTGCTACTGCTTCCTTTGTTCCCGCAACGACGCAAAGTTTGCTTCCGTTAACCGCAGATAAGGACAATTCTGAGTTGAGGAAGGGACGTACTTCAGCCTCAGCCAGAGGAATTGCTAACATCGCTCCACCTGGTAGTTTAGCAATCATTTGCGCCCTTTTCGCGACCAAAGTTAAGGCATCTTCTAAGGATAAAACTCCGGCTATGGTTGCCGCAACGTATTCACCAATACTGTAACCGATCGCTGCTGTGGGATATATTCCCCAAGACAGCCATAATTGGGCTAATGCGTACTCGATGACAAAAATCGCAGGTTGGGTAATCTGAGTTTGGTTGAGTTTTTGGCTATTTTCGTCGAGAGATGCGGAGGTACGATTTAACATTTGTCGTAAATCGATCTTAGATGTAGTTGGATTAGAGGAAGTTACCCAATCACCAGGATAAATTATCTCTCTTAAATCGATTCCAAGCAAAGGTTTGAGGAATTCGCAACAACGCGCGATCGCATTTTGAAATACTGCTTCATTTTGATACAGTTCCTTCGCCATATTGACATATTGAGTTCCCAACCCGGTAAACAGGAAAACTACGGGAATTTCGCTGGTTTCCGCTTGAGAAGTCAGAAATCTTTGAGGATCTCGCAGCGACGCAGTTGCATCTTCGATATCTTTCCCAACTACAACTCGTCGATACTCAAATTCTCGGCGACCCATCTGTAAAGTATAAGCCACATCAGCTAAATTCAGTTGCGGATTTTGTTGCAAATATGCAGCTAAATTTTCTGTCGCTGTATCTAAAGCCGATCGCGTTTTCGCCGATAATATCAACAACTGAGGTGTAGAAACGTTGTCTGCAACGTCTCTACCATTAGTAGATTCTTCGAGAATAACATGAGCATTCGTACCGCCAAAACCAAACGAACTCACCCCAGCCCGACGGGGACTTCCGTTAGCTTTCCACTCAGTTAACTTTGTATTGACATAAAAAGGACTATTAACAAAATCTATTTGAGGATTTGGTGTCTCGAAATTAATTATCGGAGGGAGACACTTTTTTTCTAAAGCTAAAACCGTCTTAATGAAGCCCGCAATTCCGGCGGCTGCGTCTAAATGTCCAATATTTGTTTTCACCGAACCAAGGGCGCAAAAACCTTTTTTCTCCGTTGCAAAAGCTTGTTTTAACGCCGCAACTTCAATCGGATCTCCCAGCGCAGTTCCGGTTCCATGAGTTTCAATATAACTAATCGTTTCTGGTTCAACTTCCGCCATAATTTGCGCGGCACGAATCACCTTGGCTTGGGCTGATTCACTTGGTGCTGTATAACTAACTTTTCCCGCACCATCGTTATTAATTGCCGAACCTTTAATTACTGCATAAATATAATCTCTGTCTGCGATCGCGTCTTCGAGTCTTTTGAGGACAACTACCCCGACTCCATTACCCCCAACTGTACCTTGAGCTTTCGCATCAAATGCGCGACAATGACCGTCGGGAGAAATTCCTTCGGGACAAAGAGTTATTTCATTTTGCGGTGCTTTAATTGATACTCCAGCCGCTAAAGCTAGGTCACATTCGCCACTTAATAAACTTTGATAAGCTAAGTGAACTGCAACTAAGGAACTCGAACAAGCAGTTCCCACACTAACGCTTGGTCCACTGAGATTTAATTTATAAGAAACTCTGGTAGCTGCATAATCTTTGTCGTGCGCGAGTAAAGTAGGAAAATAGCCGAGAGTTTCTCTCACGTTGTTGGGGAAAAGATTGTAAAGCAAATAAGTGCTGGTTCCTATTCCCGCATAAACTCCTATGGGTCTTTCTTCTCTTTCTGAGTCATATCCAGCGTTTTCTAATGCTGTCCAAGCGCATTCTAATAAGATTCGATGTTGGGGATCGACGATTTCGGCTTCTTTAGGAGAAAAGCCAAAAAATGCCGCATCAAATAAGTCAATATCTGCTAATAATCCCGCCGCTTTAATTTCTCGTTCGGCGGTTTCTGAGTTATCAAACTTTGAAACATATTCGCGTCCATTTGTCAAGTTATCCCAAAATTCTGCGATATTTTTGCTACCGGGGAAACGCCCAGCCAACCCAATTACTGCTACTTCTAAATCGTTTGTTTCATTATTCATCTTACTTTGGTTATTTAAGCTGAGAATTTGCTAATAAATTTGGAGATTTAACTAAACTTAGGTTTGATATTTTGCTAACTAAAGCTTGGCTAATAAATTTACCCTTGAGCCGCCCGCGATTTTTGCAATCTTTGCTGCAAGCGACTTTTACCCGCCGAGATTTTTTTCACCAATTCAGGACTTTTTTGTGGCTCAGTTTTTGCTTGAGAAGCTTCACTTAAATATTTAGCTAAAGCCTTAATTTTCGGATACTTAAATAAATCGACTAATGAAATATATTTTACCTCATCTGGTAATATTTTCTGCAAATTATTGTAAACTTTGGCGATCGATAAAGAATTGCCACCAATTTCAAAGAAATGATCGTTAACGCCAATTTTTTCTAAGTTTAAAACTTCTTGCCAAACAGCAGTAATTGTTTGTTCGAGATGATTCTGAGGTGCGACATAAGTAGCTTGAAAATCTTGTAGGAAACTGTCAGGATGAGGAAGTGCGCGACGGTCTACTTTTCCATTTGCTGAGAGAGGTAAAGAGTTGAGAAACGCGATCGCCGATGGTAACATATACTCTGGTAGCTTCCGACGGAGAAAACTACGCAATTCCTCACTTGAAACCGCCTCATTAGCAACCACATAAGCTACCAAAACTTGATTAGTCGCAACGGTAACAACCGCTTTCTCCACAGCCGAATGTTCTCTCAACGCTGCCTCAATTTCCCCTAATTCAATGCGATATCCGCGAATTTTGACTTGAAAATCCTCTCGTCCGAGAAATTCAATCGTACCATCCGGGAGATAACGCCCTAAATCGCCCGTGCGGTAAAGTCGTTCACCTGTGCGAGGATGAATAATAAAGCTAGCGGCTGTTTTTGCATGATTTCGCCAGTAACCCAAAGCTAGCCCAATTCCACCAATATAAAGTTGTCCGGGAACCCAAACTGGAGATAATTCTAACTCTTCATTGAAGACATAGAAACGCTGATTAACCATCGGACGACCATAAGGAATACTCTTCCAAATTGGGTCAATGATGTCAATAGGATAAAGAATAGACCAAATTGAAGCCTCGGTAGCACCACCTAAGCTAATAATTTGGCTATCTGGGGACAAAGATTTGATTTGAGTTGGTAAAGTTAAAGGAAGCCAGTCGCCACTGAGTAAAACCAATCGCAAACTTGGCAAAACTTCCCCGTTACTTTGGGCGTAGTCTACCATCATCTGCATCAAAGCTGGAACGGAATTCCAAATAGTTACTTGCTGCTGGAGAATTAATTCCGCCCAATGAGCAGGTTCGCGTTCCAGAGATGCTTCGGGAATGACAATTGTTCCCCCAGCCGCTAAAGTCCCAAAAATATCGTAAACCGATAAGTCAAAATTGAGGGCAGATAAAGCCAATACTCGGTCATTTGGACGAATTTGAAAACGTTGGTTAATGTCGAGAATTGTATTGACAACGCCTTTGTGGTTTATCATGACTCCCTTGGGAGTACCTGTGGAACCGGAGGTATAGATGAGATAAGCTAAATCATCTGGGGTTTGAAGGGGTTGTAGAGGTTCGGTACTTTCTTGGGTTAAGTCTTCGTTATCGAGACAGAAAGAAGTTGCAGGTAAGGTTGGTTGTAGCCAAGATTGAGTAAGAATGATTTGTGCTTGACTATTTTCGAGGAGATAGTCGAGGCGTTCTTTCGGTAAACTAGGGTCGATGGGAACGTAAGCAGCCCCAGCAGTTAAAATACCCATGACAGCAACGATTTGTTCCCAACCTTTCTCCATGACAACCGCGACTAATTGGTTAGGAGTGACATTTAAGGAACGAAGTTTATGAGCAACTTGATTTACGCGATCGCCTAATTCGCGATAACTTAATTTATACTGGGGCGAAATTACGGCAATTGACTCTCCTCGTTGCTGAATTTGAGCCGTAAATAACTCCTGTAAGAGTTTCTCGGAAATCGGTGCATCTGTCGCATTAACAGCATTTATTTGCACTAACTGAGACTTCGGTAAAATTTGTCTTTGCTTCTCCACCCAAACCGACTCGGAAGTAGCCAACTCTTTCAGGAAACGCTCATAACTCGCAAACATATCTTCAATTAAACCTTCTGGGAAGAGTTCCTCAACCACATCCCAGTTAAAAGTTAACTCTCCCTTTTCCTCCCAAACTTGTACATCCATCCAAGCTTGAGACGCTTGGGTGATACCATAGACTAATTCGCCAAAATGACTGAAAGTTGAGGTTTCCTGACCCAGAGAACGAAAACCCAAGGTGCTAGTAAAGACGATAGGTATAGTATTCGGGGCATTTTTTTGAGAACGATTCCATTCTCTAATTACCCGAACACCATTAAAATAGCGATGTTCTAAATCTTGCCACAATTGTTGCTGAAGTCGAACTGCTCGTTCGGTAAATGATTCCTGACCTTTATTATGTACCGCTAGCAGCGTCACTGAAGTAAAATCCCCTAAAATGTCATTTACTTGGGAATGCAAGGGTAGACGGTTGAATAAAGCCAGATTCAGCGTAAATTCCGGACTCTTACTCCAAAGTGTCAAAACTTCTGCAAAAGCAGCGAGTAACACTCCCGAACCTGTCAAACCTGCTATTTTTGCTCGTTGTTGCAACTGTTTCCAGTCAGTTTGGTTGAGTCGTGCTTGATAGCGTTTATTCTGTGGTTGAGTTACTTCTTGTGGTGTCTTCGCTAAAGGTAAGTCTGGGGCTGGGGGTAACTTGTCTAAGCGAGACAACCAATAGTTTCTCGAAGCTTGATACAATTGAATTTTTTGTAATTCTTGTTCTGCTAAGACATAATCGCGAAAGGAAATTTCTAAATCTGGTAAAGCAGTTTCGGGATTTTCATAGAGGAGAAACCATTCATCAAAAAGACGAAATAAACTCCAAGCATCAAAGACTTGCAAGTCGTAACTAATATGTAAGCGAAAAGTTTCTTCAGTTAAACAGGTGACGCGAAAATCAAAGAGGGGAAATTGGTCAGCAGGTAGCACTTGATGAGATAAATGAGCGCGAACTTCGCTGATTTTTTCTGCGATGGTTTCCTGATTTTGTCCTCGCAAATCTAAGACTTTCATTTGATAAGGAGGTACATCACGCAGGATTTTTTGTTGACCGTCGGGTAACACAATTGCTCTGAGCATATCATGTCGCGCGATCAATTTTTGTAAGGCTTTATTTAAGCGGTCTAGATTTAAGTTTTTAGTTTCTATTTCGTAGTAGCCATGATTAGCAACGTTACCTAGTTCTAAGACTCCGCTTCTTCCTACCCAGAAAGCGTACTGCATATCGGTTAAGGGAAATGGTTCGTAACGCAGTTCTGGTGCTGGTTTGATTGTCGGTAATTCGGGAGAAACGGATTTAGATGTGTTGGTTTGGTTTTGCTGAAGTAAGGAGATAATTTCGCTTTTATGTTCGATTAATGCTTGGCGAATTTCGGCGGTAATTATACCTTTGGGTGCATCAATATCGAGGGAATTTCCCTGAGTCGCTAGTTTGACATTTTGTTGAGCAAGATAAGTTAAAAGTGAAGGTAATTTCATTTTTTTGTTTACTAAGTTAGACATAATGAAATTTAGATAGTTAAAATTTCTCGTTCTTCGTTTGGAATCGAATTCGAGTGAGAAGTGGTTAAGTTAAAGATAGTTAGTTGCTGAACTAATTTTTGCGCTAAACTGGCGATTGTAGTTGTTCCGAAGAATTCGGCGATCGCAAAACTAATTTGTAAGTCTGTTTCGAGTTGATTTTTCAGCATGATTGCTGTTAATGAGTCGAGACAGTCAGCAAGAATGAGATCGGAATTCAACTCGGATGAGGAACGTTGAAGTAAACTTGCGATGATTTCTTGTAGATAAATTTCTAACTTTTCTTGTTGCTCATTTAATGAAAGATTAAGTAATTTTTCTCGGTTGATTCTCGCTGCTTTGGGAGAATTAATAACTACCGGAAGCTGAATTTTTTCTTGTGCTAAAGTAACATTAATGGGTGGTTTTGGAGGACAACCCAAAGCAACATTTCCCCAACGCATCACCGTCGCTGCGGCTGTCGCGGCTGCACCGTTAGTATAGACGAGAATTAAGTCATTTTCGCGAATTTTACCGGCTGCGGCTGCATGGTACAAACCAGCGAGGGGAAAGACGGGACCGATATTTGCGTATCGAGGATAAAGATTAATCGTGCGTTCGGGATCGATATTCAGCGATCGCGCACAAACGCTAGCATACCAAGCCGTAGGAGTATTAAAGACAAAAAACGCAATTTGGTCAAGAGTAACATTGGCGGCAGCCAGTGCGCGATCGCAACAACTCCGCACAAATTCTACCGCAGTTTCGGCAAGGATACTCGGATTTTCACCTGTGCGAGTCCGCAAGCGAGGTTTACCCTGGCGATCGCGCTCAATTTCGTGAGAATATGCTTCTATAGTTGCAGCCGTGTGGACAACTTCACAAGCGAGAATTCCTTGATTAGCCTTGACAGAAGTAACCAAAAATGCTCCGGCTGCATCACCCATCGACGACGAAAGAGAATCTTCCTCATCCACAGCCTGGGAACCAAAATGAGAAACCACAACTAGGGCATTCTGGTATACCCCTGTTTGGATCAACGCAGAGGCACTTTGTAGCGCGATTAAGGCACTCGAACAAGTAGATTCGAGATTCCAAGCCGGACAACGCAAATCCAGTTCACGGGCGAGATAAGGGGCAATGCCGAAACCGGGCGAATCGGGGAAAATAGCAGCCGCGATCGCCAATTCTACCTTATCCGGTGCAAGCTGTGCCGCGTTAAGTGCATCTCGTGCAGCTTGACACTCCAATTTCAGCGAAGACTCACCCGAACTCAACACCCGTCGTTCCACAGAACCCCGAAAAGGGTCAGCCAAATAAGGTGCGACTGCTTGCGACCAAATATCTAGCCCCGAATTACTATTTGTATATTCAGTAGTTTTTGTCCTCCTAACTCGTCTTAATTTCGGCTGTGCAGTCGGCTTTTTTTGCCAATAATCATTAGTACGAATTAAGCTAGGAAAACTAATTGCAAGTGAACTAATTCCTACGGGTATTTTGAGCATAACTTCAAATTTTTTCTCAACTTTTTCTCTCTTTCCCAATCCCCAGTCCCCAATCACCAATCCCCAATCACCAATTCCCAATCACCAATCTCTAACCCCCAACAGCCAACACACTAGCAGCAGCATAAGATGATGTATGACTAATACTCACAAACCATTGAATAATACCCAATTGACGCTCCCAAAATTTAGCTTCGCGGTACAAAACAATTGCAGGTTCACCTGTTAACAATCGTTCCACTTCAATGTCAGTCCAGGGAATATTTTCAGCACCAAGAATTTTCAACACCGCTTGTTTAGCAGCCAAACGCCCTGCAAAATATTCATTGCGCGTCGAACCTAAATTTGGTGTATTTCTTTCTCTGGTTGTGAAATACTTCATCGCAAAATCTTCACCTATTTTCTCAATACTTTCTTTGAGATAATTTGTCGAAATAACTTCTAATTGATGACCAATAATTACTTTATTCATTAATTAGACTTTCCCGACTGCAAAACCAAATTAGTTAACATCGTATTCATCTTATTAACTGACTCGATATACTCATTTTCCGGAATAGACTCAGCCACAATTCCCGCTCCCGCATTTAAGTAGATAGAATCACCATATTGGTATACTGAGCGAATAGCGATCGCTAAATCTGCCATTCCCTGACTATTAACCCAACCTATCCCTCCAGCATAAATTCCCCTCGGTTCAGTTTCTAAACGGTCAATCCATTCGAGGGCTTTTGTTTTATCAATTCCCGAAACTGTGATTCCAGGAAATAGAACTTTCAACGCATCCCAGAGAGTTTTTTCTGGTTTCAATTGACCGCCAACTCGTGAAGATAAATGTTGGACGCAGCGATATTTTTTCACCTCCATAAAGTTAAAAATTTGCACTGTTTCTGGTAAAGAAACTGAAGCTATTTCGCTTTGTGCTAACCAAATTGAAAGTGCGTGTTCTTTAACTTCTTTCGCATCAGTAAAAAGTTCGCTATTAAAGCGAATATCTTCTGGTAAATCTCCACCACGAGGTCGAGTTCCTGCTAAAGGATTTGTGACAACAAAACCATCTTTATTCAAATCTATTAAAATTTCTGGACTAAAACCAACCGCACGAACATCGTCTATTTTTAAGCAATAAGAACGTGGTGCATTGTTAGCTTGAGAACCAACTACATAAGTTCCCAAAACATCTAAATCGCCAGAAATTTTAACCGAACGAGAAATAATTGCCTTATGCAGTTCCGAGTTTTTAATTGCTTTAATTAGAGTATTAATTTGCTGTTGATATTTTACGCGATCGCCGTTTACGGCGCTGGCGCTACTGCGCCAATCGCCAAAATCAACAACTAACTCATTTGCTACATAATTAGGAATTTCACTATCTATAAACAATAAACTACAAATTTGCTCCACTGACCGCGTACTTCTCACATAAACGCCTCTTTCTGTGAAACGCAGTTCAATTTCTGGTATGAAAAAATAAAGAATATCTTGTTCAATTGCTTTCGAGTATGACGAATAAAATCTAGCAATATCAAAAGCCACATATCCATAAGCAGTCCAATTTTCAATCGGCAAATTATTAAATAATTCTGCTACTTGTTCCCAAGGGTCGCTAACAGGTGCAGAAGAAATCTTTCCCATTCCTTGTAAAGAAACCGAATCTTTACTGACTGCAACTTTAATTAACTCATTAGCCGCAATCCGAACCTCATTTTTACCTTGGTACATCACATAATTATTAACAATACCAGCTTTTAAGAGATTCTGCAAAACTACAATAGGTTTCTTTTTCCCCGAAACAAATGTCTCGTAAAAATTAATCGCTGGCTTCAATTCTGTTAACATTAATCAACTCCTTTGTGTAAGTTTTTTATTAGTTCTTAGTTATCAATTACCAGTTATCAGTAGAGATTGGAGACAACAAGCAATTAGCGAATAAACTGTTAACTGTTCACTGTTAACTGTTAACTGTTAACTGAACCCAATCCCTAGTCCCCAATCCCTAATTTTTGACGATGAATTTTTCCCGTGGATGTACGCGGTAAACTCTCAACAAAATTAATAACTTTCGGGGCTTTAAAATGAGGTAATTTTTGCTTGGAAAATTGACGAATGCTATCCTCTAATTCCGATGAAGCTTGTTGTTGTGGTTTCAAAGTTACATAAGCCACAACTTGAGTTAATTGTTCGCCAAAATTAGAACTTGGTACTACCGCTACTTCCAAAATTTGCGGATGCTGATGCAAAATATCCTCAATTTCTAAAGGCGATATCCACTGACCATTAACCTTAAAAAGGTCATCTTTTCGCCCCATAAACCAGAAATAACCATCAGCATCGCGCTGATACTTATCTCCCGTTTTCATCATCTCACCACAGATAACTTTTCTCGTCTGTTGCAGTCGGTTCCAATAACCCAACATCAAGCTTTCACCACTTACCTGAAGGTTGCCAATTTCACCGGGAGAACAAGGTAAACCATTGTCATTAACAACCCGAACATCATAACCTGAAACGGGAAATCCCGAACTACCAGGCTTACATTTTCCCACTCGATTTGAGAGAAAAATATGTAGAAATTCAGTTGTCCCAATTCCTTCACAAATTTCTAAGTTATAAGTATCAAGCCACTGTTGCCAAACACTCTTAGGTAATTGTTCGGCGGCTGATACACATAAGCGCAGGCAAGATGTATCTAACGAAGCAATTTCTGCTACCGCAAGAATATTAGCATAAATGCTAGGAATACCAAAGAAAACTGTGGGTTGATAACGTTCAATGTCGGCAATAATATCAAAGACATTGTTCGCATCTGATAAAACACTGGCTGCACCAACTGCCATTGGCATATAGAGAGTATTTCCTAAGCCGTAAGCAAAGGGCATTTTGGCAACTGAATAAGTAAGGTCGTTACTTTGCAGCCCTAAAGTATTTATACCATAATTGTTGGCACAAACTACCATATTTTGATGTAAATGAATTGCTCCTTTTGGTCGTCCCGTGCTACCAGAAGTGTAAAGCCAAAATGCAGGTTCATCTCGACAAGTTTCGGCGCAAGCTACTTCTTCATCTTCTTGAGAAACTAAACTTAAAAATGGTTTTTCTCCGTTGGTTAGCAGACGATGACGCAAAAACTTAGACTGAGTAAAAGTTAGTTTTTCTTGCCACTCTTGAGTTGTTAACAAAATTTTGGCGCGGGAATTATGCAAAATATATTGAATATCTTCCAGACTACAATTTGTATTAATGGGAACTGGTACAGCACCAAGCCAAATTGCTCCCCAAAATGCAAATACGAATTCTGGATTATCTGGTAAGAGAATAGCTATCCGATTTTCTCGTTCTAAACCTAGCTCAGAAAATAATCTGGCTGTGCGTCGCACGAAACTATTTAACTGAGAATAGGTATAACTTTTGTCTTGGTAATAAAAGGCAATTTTTTCACTTTTTTCAGAAACTAAATTCATTTCTAAAAAGTAAGCGGCGACGTTAAAAATATCGGGTAGCTGTTCGGCAATTTTATCCATCTTTAAATTTGGTTAATAAGTTATATAGCAACGACGTGAACCAGGACATGATTATCCCAAGAAAACCAAGTTACCAGCCAATTTTTTATTCCTCGTTTTTCTGCTTGAGTTGTTGCTTGTCCAGAGAGATTAATTGTCAATTTTTCGGGCATTATTTGGACTTCGATTTCATTCCAGTCCATCTCAGCTAATCCAGTTCCTAATGCTTTAGCTACAGCTTCTTTAGCAGCAAAGCAAAGTGCATAAGCTTGTTGAGGATTACTTGTTAATTGACAGAAATTTATCTCCTTTTCTGCGAACAATAAGGCTAATGTTTGGCGGTCATACCGCTCGATTAAGCGGCTAATTCTCTCGATAGATGTGATATCAATACCGATTCCTTTGACTGCTATTTTTGATTCAAATTGCAGCATTTGGAGAATTAGCTTGTCTCGCTGCTTCAACCTGTTGACAAAGTTGCGCTAGGGTCAAATCTTGACGACCTCCAAGTTTGACGCTAACTCCTAACTCTCGTTTTAAGCTGAGGGCAATTTCGACGGTTTCAGTCGAGTCAAGCTGTAAATCTTGACGCAGTAACGTATCTTGATGAAGCAAATCTTTGGGGATACCTAACTCAGTCAAGATGGCTTTGAGAGTATCCATCACGTTTTGACTATCCATGAAGCTATATACCAATCCACCACGTTCAAACCTCGCTTTTGCAGTAGTTGAGATTCTTTTTCAATAATTCTTCAGTAAGCTTAGTATAGTTTTTTCCTTTTAGCAAGTCTTAATGTTGAAAAAGTTTTTTAACTAAGTAGACTTAACCTAATGGGCTTGACTAAAAAGTAAAAGTATGTATTAAGGATTTTTTGAGCTTAAGTTAGCTAGAGGTAAGCTTTGTTGCGGATTGAGCGATCGCCAAATCCGCAACTATTTCTCTTCTTCGTCAACAAGCTGCCATTCTTAAACATCAACTTAATTGCAAATTATTCTGAATAAGCTCGAACGGAAACTAGATTTCCCAGAAGCCGCTCTCCGGCTAACCAAGAAGCTTTAGTAACTAATTTTGACTTTGTTGCGAACGAATGTCAAAATTATCGTACAATGATCGCTCGTTAGCCTTTTACAAATCGACGCACATGGCAATCGATAACTTTTTAATCGCGGGTGGAATCGTCGCCATTCCTTTATTAGTGTTTTCCTTAGTAGCAGTCTGCTTAATCGGGGAACGCTTATTTTTCTGGTATCGAATTACTCGTCGGCAACGTCGAGTCATCCGAGACGTACTCAAGCTGTACCAACAAAGCCCTCAGTACGCAATTAACCTGCTGCGCCAAAACGCCGACTTACCGATCGCCAAAATTTTCCTCGAAGCATTAGAATTGGATCGTCCCAACCCAGAGGAATTTCGCTTGGCTTTAGAAAGTGCCGCCCAGGCAGAAATCCCGAATTTAAAACGCTTTAACACGATTTTCGAGACAATCATCAGCGTTTCGCCGCTTTTGGGACTGCTAGGAACTATATTAGGTTTAATTCGTGCCTTTTCTGCCTTAAAACTCGGCGATGTTGGGGGAACAAGCACCGCAGGAGTAACCGGAGGTATCGGCGAAGCACTGGTTTCGACTGTCATGGGATTAGTCGTCGCCATTTTTACCCTTTTATTTGCAAATACTTTTCGCGGTTTCTACCAGCGTCAATTAGCCTTAATTCAAGAATATGGCGGTCAGTTAGAATTGCTTTATCGCCGTCAGTACGAGCAAGGAGAGCAAACTTATGCAACTACCCGATGAATCAGAAAACAGAATGGAAATTAACATCGTCCCGATGATCGATGTAATTTTCTCAATTTTGGCTTTCTTTATCATTTCCAGCTTATACTTGACTCGTTCCGAAGGCTTACCAGTAAATTTACCTTCAGCCTCCACAGGTCAAAGTCAACCAAGTACCAAAGTAACAGTTACCATTGAGTCTGATGGTAACATTGCCCTCAACCGTCAACCAGTAGAATTATCAGAATTAGAAACGAAAGTTCGTAGTTTAGTCGAGCCGAATTCAGAAACATTAGTTATTGTCAACGCCGATGAAAAAGTAGACCACGGACAGGTGATAGCAGTGATGGATAGTTTGCGGAACGTAGAAGGAGCAAAATTAGCGATCGCTACCCAAGAACCTTAATAATAATTAAACATCTCCGATCGCGGTTTCCTGTTCGCTGCTATAGATAGAAGGTATTAGCGAAGCCGATTTAACTGCCGAAAATTTGGTTGGTATACCCGATTTAGTTATTTAATCTCTCCTGTAGAGACGTTGTCAAAAACGTCTCTACAAAGTTACGCAGCGAAGCAAAAATTTAACTATTTGCTTCGCCAAACAACATTTTTTAACTAACCACAGAAGGCTGCTTTTGGAAGAAAGTTTGTAACACTTTTTGCGCCATTTGTGAAGGTAGCAAACCTAAATCTGCTTTGGATTGGTCAGGTTTGGCGTGATCTACTAGTAGATCTGGTACACCAAAACGCTTGACCGGAACAAGAACGTTATTATCTTGTAATCCTTCGATTACCGCCGAACCAAAGCCACCGATTAAGCAACCTTCCTCAAACGTAGCCACCTTACCAATACGTTTGGCTAAAGGTGCGATTAAATCGGTATCCAGAGGCTTGACAAAACGGGCATTAACTACTGTAGCTTCAATCCCGTGTTCGCTAAGGATTTCCGCAACTTGCAAGGTAGAATGTACCATTGCACCATAACCGATGAGTAAGATATCGTCACCGTTACGGAGGATTTCGCCTTTACCAATTTCGATCGGTTCCCAACCTTCTTCCATCAAAGGTACGCCAACACCGTTACCACGAGGATAACGCATCGCGATCGCGCTATCGGTGTAGTTAATTCCGGTGACAAGCATCCGTTGCAATTCAGCTTCGTCTTTGGGTGCCATAATTACCATATTGGGAATGCAGCGCAAGTAAGCGATATCATACATTCCTTGGTGAGTAGGTCCGTCAGCCCCAACGATCCCCGCACGATCCATGCAGAAGAAAACGGGCAGTTTTTGAATGCAAACGTCGTGGATAATTTGGTCGTAAGCGCGTTGCAGGAAAGTTGAGTAAATTGCCGCTACGGGGCGCATTCCTTCGCAAGCTAAACCAGCAGCGAGAGTCACCGCGTGTTGTTCGGCGATGCCGACATCGATGTATTGTTTGGGTAATTTCGCTTGTAATTTGTCTAAACCCGTCCCAGTTGCCATTGCGGCGGTAATCCCGATAATTTTCGGGTTATTTTCCGCCAGTTTAGTGAGAGTATGAGCAAATACTTTCGAGTAACTAGGAGGAGTAGGTTTATTAGAAGGATGGGCTTTTCCAGTTGCCAGATTAAAGGGTTTTTGCGCGTGATAGCCAACTTGATCCTTTTCCGCGATCGCATAACCTTTTCCTTTAACTGTCGCGACGTGGACCAAAACTGGACCTGGTACTTTATGCGCCTGTTTAAAGGTGGAAATTAATTCTTGTAAATTATGACCGTCAATCGGACCGAAATATTTAAAGCCCAATTCTTCAATAACTGCGCCAACTTTGGGAACAGCTAGACGTTTCATCCCTTCTTTGACTCGTTCCATTTCTGGGGTCAAACTTTCGCCAAAAAAGGGCAAATGTTTAAATTGTTCTTCCAAGTTATCAGAAAGAAACTGCACGGGAGGAGAAAGGCGGACTTTGTTCAGATAGCGAGAAATTGCGCCCACGTTAGGCGAAATCGACATTTCGTTATCATTTAAGACCACCATCAAGTTAGTATGAGGCAAATGTCCAGCATGATTAATCGCTTCCAGCGCCATCCCGCCAGTCAAAGCGCCATCGCCAATTACCGAGACAACCTTGAAATCTTCGCCCTTAGCATCCCTAGCTAAAGCCATCCCTAACCCTGCGGAAATGCTCGTCGAAGCGTGTCCAGCGCCAAAATGGTCAAATTTGCTTTCGCAACGCTTAAGATAGCCGGCAACGCCATCTTTTTGCCGGAGAGTATGAAACTCGCTGTAGCGTCCAGTCAACATTTTGTGCGGGTAAGCCTGGTGTCCCACATCCCAAATTACTTTATCTCGGTCGAGATCGAGAGTTTGGTAAAGAGCGATCGTCAGTTCGACAACACCCAAACCCGGTCCCAAATGACCGCCGCTAGTAGCTACGGTTTGCAGATGCTTTTCCCGAATTTGACGGGCTATATCTTCTAGTTGACGGAGGGAAAGTCCGTGCAACTGATTCGGATGAGTAATTTCATTAATGTGCATACGAGCGTTTTTTATAAAGTCCTATCCGAGCGTTTGTTTCACTCTAAACGATTTAATCGGTCATAGCATAGTAGTCTAGCAGTTTACCCGTAACAGCGAGAGAAATCGGTCATTTCTGCGGTTTTGCTCGGTCGAGCTTGCTATCTATTCTTGAGAGTTGAGATGTTTAATTTTTGTTAATCTGACGATCGCCTGAACTAAGTTTTTCGGTTCACAGGGCTTGCTGAGGTGGAGTTGGTAGCCACGGGCTAAAGCTTGCTGACGATCTTCAATTCTGACATAAGCTGTTAGGGCGATCGCGGGAATTTGTCCGCCTTTTTCCGGTGGTAAACTACGAATCTGCTCGATTAGCATCAAGCCATCAACATCTGGCATCCCAATATCGCAGATTAAGATATCAGGTTGAAAAGATTCTAGATTAGCTAGGACTTCCGTCGCCGAAGCTACAGTAAGTACAGATGCTTTGTGTTCTTTGAGCAAGATTGTTAATAGTTGGCGGGTATCGGGGTCATCATCCACCGCCAGGACGCGAATATTGGTAAGCTCAAGTTCAGAGGAGGAGGACTCTGGAGTCGCTTTGCTTTCCGCTTCCCCATTCAACAAAGGCAACCAAACCGTAAAAGTTGCTCCCAAACCTAAACCAGGACTATCAGCCGTAATTGTACCTCCATGAGCCTCAACCAACTGACGAGCGATCGCTAATCCTAATCCTAATCCTCCATGTTGACGCGAGATCGAAGCATCTTCCTGTTGGAACGAGTTAAAAATGTGAGGGAGAAAATCTGGACTAATTCCTTTACCAGTATCCTTGACTGTAATTTTTGCTTGCTTGCGGATTTTTTCGCCGCTAATCTCTACTCGTCCACCATCAGGAGTGAATTTAATCGCATTCGACAACAAATTCCAGAAAATTTGCTGGAGTCGCGCGCGATCGCCCGATACTTGTCCAATTTTGGGTAAACTAACATCGAGTGAGATCGATTTATTCGTCGCTGCGGTCGTGACTGTTTTGAGAGCCTCTTCAATTACGGAAGTCAGCTTAACTGAGGTCGTCTGGAGACTCAGTTTACCACGCAAAATTTTCGCCAGGTCGAGCAAATCATCAATCAGTTGAGTTTGTAAGATTGCATTTCGTTCAATCGCAGTCAAAGCTTCAGCTATTTGGCTTTGAGTTAAATTACGAGTTTGCAACAGTCTCGCCCAACCTAGCATCAGGGTGAGGGGCGTTCGCAACTCGTGGGAGAGAATAGCCAAAAACTCATCTTTGACACAGTTAGCTTGTTCGGCTTCTTTCCTCGCAGCTTGTTCTCGTTGCAATAGCTGTTCGCGTTCGGCTTCAGCTTGTTTAAGATTGTCAATATCTGTGGCTGTCCCAAACCAGCGTACAATCTGATTTTGCTCGTCTCGCTGGGGTTCAGCCCGGACTAAAAACCAGCGATAGTTACCATCTGCGTCCCGAATGCGATGTTCTTGTTGTAGGGGATAGCCCTTATCTACCGCTCGTTGAAAGTTGGTTCGAGATTGGCTACGATCTTCGGGATGGATAACCTCAAGCCAGCCATAGCCTTGCGCTTCTGCCATTGTTTGCCCAGTGTAGTCGAGCCAGCGCTGATTATACCAAAAAGTGTTACCTTTGAGATCGTTACACCAGAGTAAATCGGGAACGAGATTGGCGATCGCCCGAAAATAGGTTTCCATCTCATTCGCTACTGACTCGGCTCGTTGACGTTCGACAATTTCCGCTTCTAGTTGACTATTTTTTGCCTGTAATTGCTCGGTTTGTCGCTGATTGAGAATTAGGGCGGCAGCAGTAAAGCCTGCTAGACTGGTCATCACTCGTACATCTTCCGAGTCAAAATGTCGCTGTTCATCGTGGGACATAATCCAAATTGTCCCTAAAGCTTGATTTTCCGCAATTAAAGGTAACACCAAACCTTCCGCGATCGGTGTGTTTGTAGTCTCAAGATAGGTAAAATACTCTTCAGGATGCTGATAAAGTTGGGGAGTGCCGCGATCGAGACAGACTCCACAAGGGCTAAAATTACGGGGTGCAGCGTTGCCGACGTACTCTGCTAAGGTTCCGGCTAAGGCATCCCAGCGAAAGATTTTTTCTCCTTCCGGGCCGATCGTTAACAAACTCACGCCTGCGCTTCCTGCCTGACATAACTCTAAAGCTATTTCTACCAGGCTTTGGAGCATAGTTGCGGAATTTTTCAACCTCTGCCGTGCTAAGATTTGCATTGCTTGGACTTCTGCCTGCAAATTCTGAGGACGCGGCGATCGCCCAGATAGCTTTTCAGTAATTAAAATATCGTTTAGAGTAATGTTTTCTTTTTGAGGTTCTTCCATCAAACTTACTCCTCCCACACTTTAAGATTGTTATGCAATTGGCAGAGTTAATTATTTGTAGCTTGACAATAAAAAACAATCCTCTCAACTATTTCTAACTGTAAATAATTTGCTCAAAATTGCAAGTACCAATTTACCGAATTAAGTAAAGACATTTTCAGTCAAGCAATTTTCGGCGATCGTTTACACCCCCTTCCCTCGCAGAGAAGGAGGTAAAGGCTTAGGTTAAAAATCCCTAACTAAAACAATTCTGCCTCCTTAAACTGTTCCATCTTCTTCGCATTTGCTGCTTCCCCACAAGTGCGAGGTGTCGGAAATAATTTACCTGGATTTGCTAAACCTTTAGTATTAAAAACTTGTCGCACATACTGCATCGTCTCCAAATCTACCTCACTAAACATATCCGGCATATAACAATTTTTATCCGCCCCAATACCATGTTCTCCTGAGATACTCCCACCAGCTTCTACGCAAAGTTGCAAAATTTTCCCGCCAATTTCTTCAACTTGCGCGAATGCTCCTTCTACCGAATCATCATATAAAATTAACGGATGAAGATTGCCATCTCCCGCATGAAAAACATTCGCAATTTGATAACCAGATTCTTTACTTAACTGCTCAATTTCCCGCAAAACTTCTGCTAATTTTGTTCGCGGAACCACCCCATCTTGCACAAAATAATCCGGACTCATCTTACCCGCCGCCGCAAAAGCAGCCTTGCGTCCTTTCCACAATTTTAAACGAGTTTCTTGGTCGTTTGCCGAAGTAATATTTCGCGCCCCATTTTGGCGACAAATTTCCGCAACTTTTTCTTTATTTGTTGCTACTTCTACTTGTAAGCCATCCAATTCTACTAACAAAATTGCGCCCGCATCACGAGGATAACAACCCGTAGCCACCACATCTTCTACAGCATTAATACTCAGATTATCCATCATTTCCATCCCCGCAGGAATCACTCCAGCCGAGATAATATCTGTTACGGCTTTTCCTGCTTCTTCAATGCTGTTAAAATCAGCTAAAACCACACAAATTGATTCGGGAGTTTTTAAGATTCGCAATCTAATTTCTGTAGCTACACCTAACGTCCCTTCAGAACCCACAAATAAACCAGTTAAATCGTATCCGGGCATTTCCGGAACTGCACCACCAATGTCCACAATTGCACCATCAGGAGTAACAATTTTTAAGCCTAAAACATGATTAGTCGTTACCCCATATTTGAGACAATGAACGCCGCCAGAATTTTCAGCGACATTACCACCAATCGAGCAAATAATTTGACTAGAAGGGTCGGGTGCGTAATAAAAGCCTGCACCGCTAACTGCTTGCGTTACCCAATTATTAATTACCCCTGGTTGGACAATAATCTGCTGATTTGCTAAATCAATATTAAGGATTTTGTTCATCTTCGCGGTGACAATTAAAACGCAATCTTTCACAGGTAACGCACCACCAGATAAACCCGTTCCTGCACCTCTAGCTACCCAAGGAATATCATTCTCGTGGCAAATTTTCACCGCCGCAGCGACTTCTTCAGTAGTGCGAGGAAGGACAACAATTGCGGGACGTTGACGATAGCTAGCTAGTCCATCGCATTCATAAGTAAGTAGTTCTTCTTTGCGTCGAACTACAGCATTTTTGCCAACCGCTTTTTCCAGTTGTTTGACGATTGGTGTCCACTTGGTTTTGCTATCTGAGAAAATATTTTTAAGTACCATTTTAACTATAGTGAGATTTTTCTCTAATAATTTTAACAGAAATTCCTATTTTGGTGAATTTTTCTGTCTAAGTTTGGCAATTCTTGAGAATCTCGATAACCTGAGTATTTGGTAAAAGCAAGGTCATTTCAAAATTATGGTAAAATAGCACAAACTTTTCAGTGAATCTAAGCCAATGACTAATTCTGAAAGTACAATTGCAACAGAGACTTCACAACTAGTAACAGAAAGTCTGCCTTCATCAACGCCAAAGGGATGGTTTTATCTCAAGTTAATTGAGTATTTCTTTTTAGCAGGTTTTGTTTATGCAGTTATTTACAGTCTGCTACTTCCAGGTAATAAACAAGTAACAATTGCTGGGGCGGCTGCGATTGCGATTTTTCTGCTTTTGTTCTTAATTAATCGTCAATTATTCAACGATTATCGCCAAACAAGTAAACAAGCAGAAATAATTAAAAAAGCGGAACTATATGCTAATTTAATGGCTAGCGATAGTTCTCCGCAACAAACTTCAATAATTCGGGCGAGGGAAAAGGCTTTATCCTATTGTCAAGAGTTAATTCAGGATTACAAAAAAACGCGGCGAGATTCGCGGAATATTTATTATATTTCGCAAATTTCGACTGTAGTTTTATCGGGGGTAACGCCAATTTTGGTCTTAGTAGATAAACTCGAAGCTGGTATTGAATGGCTAAAATGGCTGCCAGTAATTTGTCCTGCATTGGCGGCAATTATTGCTAGTATTGTTACTTCTTTTCCTTTTCAAGAAACTTGGATTGCAGCGAATACAACTGTAGAATTGTTGGAAGCTGAACAAGAAAAATTCATTTTGGGTGTGTCGCAAGCTTATCGTTGTTACGATTTAGAAGACGAAACTCAACGTCAAAAAAAGGCGAAACAAGCGATAGAAAACTTTATTTCCCAAGTGAATAGTATTCATTTGAAGCAAGTACAAGAAGCAGCAAATAATGTACAATCTGGGGAAGAAAATAAAGAATCTAGCGAGTCAAACCCACAAAAACAGCCAGCTTAGACAAGAGTAA
>NZ_JAAHBQ010000019.1 GCF_020144665.1 Oscillatoria salina IIICB1
ACGATCGAGAGGGTCGCGAGAGCGACTCTCTTTTTTGATCAAGAACATGGCGCGGGAAAACCTCGCCATTCTAGGGCGGGGATGCGCCTTGCGTCTTAACTTCCACTTTACCATTCCCAAGATGTTGTGTGAAAATAGGGGTATGTTCCAAACCATGCTGAAATACAAGGCTGAATGGTCTGGAAAGATGTATATTGAAATTGACCGATTCTTTCCCTCATCGAAAACCTGTCATGTTTGCCTCAATCAAGTTGATAGTTTACCTCTCGATGTTCGGGAGTGGACTTGTGACTGTCAACGATTATTGCGCGTCGAGATAGAGAAAAGCGAAAAAATGCCGTAAAATGTCCTCTAAATTTGGAGATGACAGATGGCAGATTGGAAAGAGATTGCAGGTGGAGTAACCGCACCCAGAGGTTATCAAGCGGCGGGAATTACAGCAGGGTTAAAACCTTCAGGAGCACCAGATTTAGCTTTAATTTTCTCAGAAACAGAGGCGATCGCGGCAGGGGTGTTTACCCAAACAATGGTTAGGGCGGCTTGTGTAGATTATTGTCGCCAGCGTTTGCAAGCTAAAGCGAGTGCGAGAGCAATTTTGTGCAATGCTGGACAAGCAAATGCAGCTACCGGAGAACAAGGTTGGCAAGATGCACTCTTAACTGCCAAGCTTTTAGGGAAACAAATGAATATTTCCCCAGACTCAATTTTATTAGCATCCACAGGTGTAATCGGACAACGAATAAAGATGGATGCTTTTCGCAGTGGGATACCTAAATTGGTAGCTGCACTTTCTCCAGAGGGAGGTGATGCAGCAGCGAAAGCAATTATTACCACTGATTTAAAAACGAAAGCGATCGCGCTAGAAACAACAATTGGCGATCGCCCCGTTAGAATTGGTGGTATTGCTAAAGGTTCGGGTATGATTCATCCGAATATGGCAACCATGCTATCGTTTGTGACTTGCGATGCCGCAGTTTCGACTCATTTATGGCAAGAAATGTTAAGCCGCGCCGCCCAAAAAAGCTTTAATCAAATTACCGTCGATGGCGATACTAGCACCAACGATACCTTAATTGCCTTGGCAAATGGTCAATCTCGCACTCCCGCAATTACGGAAATGAGTGTAGAGGCTGAGAAACTAGAAGCCATGTTAACCGCAGTTTGCCAACATTTAGCCAAAGCAGTCGCGCGTGATGGTGAGGGCGCTACTTGTTTAATTGAAGCACAAGTTTCTGGTGCAGAAAACGAATCAGCAGCCCTAAAAGTCGCTAAAACCATCGTCGGTTCATCTTTAGTTAAATCTGCCATTTTTGGACGCGATCCTAACTGGGGACGCATTGCCGCCGCCGCCGGACGTGCAGGCGTACAATTTAAACAAGAAGACTTACAAGTCAAGCTAGGAAACATTTTGTTAATGGAAAATGGTCAACCTTTAGCTTTCGATCGCCAAGCAGCCAGCGAATACTTGAAACAAGCTGCGGCTGGGGCTTATTTACAAGACGATACGGTGTTAATTTCCGTTAAAATCGGCGCTGGTGATGGTAGTGGTAAAGCTTGGGGCTGCGACCTCAGTTATGATTATGTAAAGATCAATGCGGAGTACACCACTTAAGCGCATCTTTATCTTTACTCATGGTTAGGAAAATTGGTCTAATTTGCCTCACCTTTTGCTTAACAATAGCGATTATTGCAGTTTATTGGACACCACTACAAGCTTCAAGTGCGTTAGAATCGCGCATCTTTCGTTTGGAAACGGAAAACAATCAACTAAAATCGCGTCTTAACCGCTTAGAAAATCAAGTTTCTCGACTCGGAGGATTGGATCTTGCTCCTACTACTAGGAGAATTAATCCTCCTCCGAGAGTTCCCCCGGAAGGGATGAGGGGAAATTTATCTTCCGATCCCATGTTTGACCAACTTGCTACTTTAGTAATTGAATTGAAAGAAAGAATTCAAACTTTAGAAGCCGAAGTTGCTCAATTAAAGAAAAATTGATGATTGGGGATTAAGGACTGGAGATTGGGTATTGCTAACTGATAACTGATAACTGCTAACTGATACCTGTTAACTGTTAACTGTTATCTGATTTATCTGCATCACTAACACTATATTCCTTGGCAGCTTCATAGTCTGATTCTACATCAATTTCTGGTGTTTTTTCTTGACCAGATTGCATATTTTCCGCAGCAAGCTGGGCTTCATGACTACTACTTGCTTCTTCTGGTGAAGTTTTTAGTTGTTCTGACATTTAACAAATCCTTTTGAATTAATATTACTTGGTTGATGATAGTAATCATATCAATAACCAAAATAACTTTTTAAACCTCCTAAGACATACCTGTAATCTCTGTCTAAAGGAATAAGTTTTTTCTCGATCCCCGAAAAATTAATCAATTCTGTCTTTTGGCAGGTTACTTAACTTTAGGTATTTTGTTAATCCTAAATAAGAAAGTAAATTGAAGATAATTTTAAATTATGCCTACTCAACAACAACAAGCTAAAACTAATACTTCTTTATCTCCTGAAACTCAAAAAGTAATAGATGCTTTTAATAAGCTCGGTACCGATGACAAACTCGCATTATTGTACTATGCTTATGAAGAAATGGGAGAGCAAATAACTCCTGCTGCTCCTAGTGCAGCCGAGCCAGAACTTGCACCTAAGTTATTAGGAGATTACCTGGAATTGTCCGACGACGAACAACTGCAAATTATGCGCGATATTGCGGAAAAGAAAGACACTGAATGGTCGCGCTTATATGGCGGATTAAAAGCTAATAATCAGCTCGTAGTTTGGTATTCTTGGGCGCAAGAAATGGGCAATAAAGTTGTAGATTTCCCTCAAGATTACAAAGCTAATTCAGCAACGAATAAAGCGCTAGAAAATATAGAAAAACTAGAGTTTGAACAACAAATTTCTTTCTTGCGTCAGGTGGCTAGTGAAATGGGCTATAGTGAAGTTAAACCTACTCCGACACAGCAAGAAACTGGCAAAACTCCAAGTTTGTAAAGCCCGAATGAAGAAAGTTTTTTTAAGCTAAGGTAGGGTGGTTTTAAGCCACTCTACAAATTTATTTGACTAAGAGAACTTTTTTGAAATCTTCTTGATTATAGTTACAGGCGCAAATTGGATATTTTCCACTCATTACTGTAAATTCTCTTTTTGATAAGACCTTAAATTAATTAATGCCGATCGATTAACGCTTTGTAGCGCTTACTCCTAAATAGACTCCCAGCAGAACAATCCCAAAAGCGATCGCATTCCAGAGATTGAGAGTTTCTCGAAAGGCAAACCAAGCAGCGATCGCCGACAAAACCGGATCTAATAACAATACTAATGCAACCAAGCTCGCTGAGAGTTTGCTAGTGCTATAAGCAAACAGCCCTAACGCCACTAATTGACCCACAATCGCCAATGCAGCCACAGCTAGCCAGCCATTAAATGAAACTGGAAAGAGTCGTTCCCCCAAGATCAGAGTCACCACAAAATTAACCGCCACTCCGGTTAAGGAAGCCCAGAACAAGATCTTCAAGCTGCTTACTCTAGTTCCCAGACGTTCTGTTCCCATCAGTTGCATCGCGAAGAAAACTGCTGAAGCTAAGGCTAAAAGATCGCCTTGAATTTTGTGAACATCCAATTGAATGTCATTAATACTCAGGGTTACTGTGCCAATTAAAGCAATGCTAGTTCCCAGCAAAAATCGGCGCTCAAATCGAGTTTGAAAAACTAACCAACCCCCCAGTGTCGTAAATAAAGGAGTTAAGTTGTGCATCAAAGCCGAATTAGCTACACTGGTTTGAGTCAGCGACCATGCCCAAACTACAGGCATCGCAGCAAAAGAAATTAAAGTAACTCCCCAAATCAAATATTGGTAACTAGACTCTGCTTCATTTGTCTCAGCTTCCAAATTCGCCTGCTGCTGAGACACTGATAAATTAGCTTCCGATTTCGGGAATCGAAGTGCCTGGAATCCTTGCCAACTAGCCAAAATCAACGCCGCAATCCAACAGCGATTAAAAATTGTCGCCTCTGGACTCAGTTCCATCTCACACCAACGAACTAAGAGTGGTACAAAAGCAGCAGCGATCAACCCAACGGCAAGAGCTGCGATCGCCAGCCAATGACTAGGTTTTTTTTCTTCGACTGCTTCTGCTCTTTCAGTAGCTAGTTGGCTATTCATACTAGATTTCTCTACTGTGAATAATTTTTAATCGGCACAAAATCAAGGTCAGTCAAAGTTTTCTGCTTCTCTCCTGACAAATAATTCCTTAAAGTGTCCTTCCACTGATTAATCCGACGCAAGAAACACTCTTTCGTATACCAAGCGCGACGGCAACTCAGAACAGTATTGGGCGTTTCCAGAAAAAAGTCTACTACCAGTAAATCCAGCGCCACACCACCAATTTCTCCCCGATTTAGGGCATCACGCACCGCCATCATATCCATTACATCATCTGGAGATGTATTAACAATCAAAGCAGTGGATTTCATCCGTTTGAGGGTATCAGCATTAATCATGTGGTGAGAATCATGATTCAAGGGAGTAGTCAGAAAAATTACGTCAGAGGTTTCCAGGAGTGTATCTAAACTGACACTTTTGGCAAAGCTACTTTGACGTGGAGAGCGGTTGTAATACTGCAACTCCATGTTGAAACCACTCAACAACCGTGCCACGTAACTACCAATGTTACCAAAGCCAATAATTCCTGCTGTTTTACCAGCTAGTTCTGTACCAGGATAATCGAAGCAATCGGTGTTGCCCTGACGCACTTCCCGGTTAAGATCGGGAATTTTACGCATAGCAGACATCATCAAGGCTACCGCGTGTTCTGCCACTGACGAGCCAGTATAATTTTCGGTATTGAAAATCTGGATACCGTGTTGGCGACAGTATTCTGAATCAATAAAGTGGGTGGAAATAGTCGTAGCAATAATTGCCTCTAGGTTAGGCATTTGCTGCAAATACTCCGCCGTCAGATTCATGTAAGTAGTGATGATGATGTGGCTGTCAGCATGAGTTTTAATTGCTTCGCTCAGTGAAAAAGCACTACCAGTTTTCTGATACCAGGCAACCTCCAATTGCTCCCTGAGATCGTCTAAGTGATTTTCAGGGATTGGTTCGCGATCGTTTAAGATCAAACACTTCTTTTTCATCGGTTAATCCTCAGTATCAACTACCTGGTAAATACAATAAATGACTTTGCGATCGCCATATCCTTCACGCTTGGGCAAATACACTACCGGATCGCTAACACTTTCTCGGCGTAGTTCTCCACGTTGCTCAAACCCAGAAAGGACTTTACCATAGTTGTACTGCTTAAACAATACTTCTTGCTGAGTAAATACTAGATATCCCTGGGGACGTACTAAGCGGCGAAATTCCTGCAAGACTGGGGTGGGGTCGGCAATTAGGGAAAAGACTCCAACACAAGCGATCGCTGCAAAACTGTTTTCCGCAAAAGGGTATGGTGTTTTACTCAAATCCTGCAAACTCAGAAAATTATAGTGACCTGTGGCTTCTGCTTGAGCTAGCATCTCTGGTGAAATATCAATCCCAGTAATGTTTTGATAGCCTAAATCTACTAACGCCTGTCCTACTAATCCAGTACCACAACCTGCATCGAGAATAGGTTGGTCTGTGGGTATGTAATGATGCAAAGCCTCTGCTGCGGTGCGATAACACTGATATCCCCAATCATCAACTGATTGGTTATAAACGGGCGCAAAGTTAGTATAGCGTTCTACTACATCCAAGTTCTTTAAGTCAGTTTGGGAAAGGTCAGAAAGTTTTAATTTCTTGTTCATAGTTTTAGTCTTCTCAAGATTAAAGATACAATTAACTTTTGATCGCCAAAACGGGGTTATGTCCTTAAGACTTTTGTCTCTACTCAAGCGACCCGAAATAAGTATACTATCTGAGCATTTGAGTCTTGCAATTGCATCAATACTTTTTTTATAGACATTCCCGAAAAATTGTTAACCCCCCAAACCTAAATAGTTACTGTACTATTAAATCATAATTTACCATTTAACATCCTTGACATAAAGTAAAAATAATGATATTTATATATTATTTGCTGCTTTATTCTTCTTCAAAAATTTATTTTACTGAGGTAGTTAATGATTACTTCTCAAAGTCAATTCGTTAATGAAATTGAGATATCTAGTTCAGATATTCACTCTTTTAGTAAGCAAGGATTTCTCAAACTAAAAAAGTTGTTTACTCCTCAAGCAATAGAGTATTTTAAAGAGTTGACACTCGCTCAAATAGCAGCACCTGCTGGATTTTATCCCAATTCTGAGATGTCAAAACTAAAATATGGAATCAATAACTCTGTAATCAAAGAAATGTACTCATCCAGAGAGTTTGATGTCTTCAATAAACTTACTCAGAAAAAGCTCTTATTTTTGCAAGGTGTTGGCTTCCAAATGGATACAGAAAAAAAAGGTTTTGACTGGCACGTAGGAGTGTTCAGCTTTAATTTTTTGATGCCAGAAGATTTTGCTTGTTCTTTGTGGATACCATTAGATCCTATTAACACTAGACAGCAACATGGTGGAATGGCTTATGTTCCCAAAAATGTTGTTTCCGCAGACACATATTTCTTTCTTGTAGACAGACTAATTAGAGAAGATGATTTCCTGGAAGCTCTTAGTTTAGGTCAATTTAACAATTTTTATCATGCTCCTGAAATGGAAGCTTTTTTACTAGAAAAAGACAAGATAGAAGATGATTTTGAAATTGGTGATGCTCTACTTTTTGACAAATTTGTTTGGCATAGAAGTTGCCCTCTTAAACCAGGAAATTTAAAATCTAGAACTGCATTTGTGATGCGATTTTCTGGCGACAAATCGCGCTACTCGAAAACATTGCTAAATCGGCTTGATTTAGCAATGGAAAGACTAAACTATAATACTCAAACCAAACTGGGTTCTAAATTTTCGGAACTTAGTGATGGTGATTTAATCTTAGAGATGAACAAAAATTATGTTGGGGCAAAAGCTAGTGTTTAATTTACGTATATTTAGCTACTTTTGAAAAAGTTTTAATTTTTTGTTCATCGTTTTAGTCTTCTCAAGATTAGACATTAGCGATACTTTTCTTCGTGCGCCCATGTCGAATACTGACACCTGTTTTGGGGTCGTCAGCAGTTTCTACTTCAAAGAACTTTTGTGTTTCAAAAATGCCGTTATATTGCTTTTCACGCAGGGCAGAATCAGGAACTTTCTCTAAGGGAATGTAGCGGTGATGTTGTTGATTGTCCAGGTTATAAGGCTCGTTACTCACCACATTGTAAGTACAAAATAACGCTACGCGAATGTCATTTGTTTCATTGAGATCGGAACCATGTAAGGTGTTGGCATGGAAGAACACAGCATCACCCTGTTGCAACTCGCAGTAAACAATTTCCAAACGATCCAGCACAATTTTTAAGCGTTCTGGATCTGCACAACTAGAGTTAGAATTAGGCAGCATCACATTTTCTATCCTTCCCAGATGGTGAGAACCCTTAGCAATCTGTAAACAGCCGTTCTTGCGGGTATTTTCATTAATAGCAATACAACAGCTAACAAGTTTAGGATATAAACAATAATCCTCGTACCAGGTACCAAAACCTTGATGCCAAGCAACCGAACCCTCTGTTGGCTTTTTCAAGACTATTTTCGAGTGCCAATGATAGCATTCCTCGCCTTCGAGTGCTTCTGCTGCATCCACTACGCGAGCCATACGAGGTATAACACCGAGCATACTATCTCCTAGCTCACTCCAAACGGAAAGCTTAAAGCCAATTCCACCATAATCAACTTCCGATTGGGTATTATTTAAGCTACGATCGCGATCGCAAGCTTGTCGTAGGGGTTCGATTTCCTCTGGAGCAAAAAAGTTACGGACAATAACATAGCCATGCTCGTGGTAGTGAGCAATTTGTGCTTGGGTCAAGGGAAATTCGGTTTTGATTTTATTCATGAAAGTCAATCTCAATGTTTTTGGACTAATTTGTGCTGAATGTTGAATGAAGAAAGCTCACATAGCTTAGGTTAATCTTGCCTCAAGCTTCTGTTTTGCTGCCTCTTGACCAGCAATACGCCCAAATACCAGACATTCAGTTATAGAAGTGGTACTCAAACGTGACACACCGTGAACGCCACCAGTTACCTCACCCGCAGCATATAAACCCTCAATAACTTTGCCCTCAGTATTAAGAACCTGAGCCTGGGAATTAATCCGCAAACCGCCCGTAGTATAGTGAACTTTGGGCCACAAGCGGACAGCGTAATAGGGAGGCTTTAGGGGTTGGGAAACTGGTGGAATGGGTTTACCAAAATCATCATCGTGACCTTGGATAACAAAGTGATTGTACCGTTCCAACGTATCTAGTAAAACTGAGTAGGGTAGGCTGTAATGAGCAGCTAAATCCTCCAAATTATCAAAAGCATATACTACTTGACGCCGTAAACATTTATCAATAGGCTGTCCAGATAAAGCGACACCTTGAGCATCAGCAATACCTATACAAGGGGATGCGATCGCCAACATCGCATCTACGTGAGTTTTTCGGTCTGCTAACTCGTTAACAAAGCGCTTCCCCGTTTCAGGATGAATTAAAACCCCGTAAGGAAACACTGTATAGCTAGCTAGCAAAGCTGCGACTCCGTAACCTTTTTCATCTGGTGAGGTAAATGGAGCTAGTTGAATATGTTCTAAATCCACCGTGTCAGCACCAATACGCATTGCCTCTTCCAGAGCTTCGGCAGTAGCATGGGGCATATTTGTACAACCAATCTCCCCCCCTAATTTGGCATCGAATTGTTGACGAAATTGAACGTCAGCAGAGAAACCACCAGTAGCTAATATTACTGCTTTTCGAGCATGAATCCATTGTGCATCTTGCTTTCTGTTCAAGAAAGGAACCACCTGAACGCCGTTAACTCGCCCACGGTCATCCAAAGACAACTTAGTCATTTGCCAACCATTTCGAGGTATCACTCCCAGACTTTTCAGCTTCTGCAACATAGGCTTGATAATCGTAGTTCCGATCGCTTTTTTGGGTGTCAAACTACGAGCTACTCTATGTCCAGCAAATTGATTTGGGCTTTGTCGAAAAGCAATACCTAAATCCTCTATTAACCAGTTACAGATATCTGGTGTATGCTCTGCAAGAGTTTTTACCAGAGACAATTGGTTGGTATTCCGCCCAGCTTTGAGCATATCCTCCAATAAATATTCAGGACTATCTTCAATCTGAGCTTGTTGCTGTAGAGAACAGCCTGTTGCCACTAGCACTCCATCGCTGATAATCGAATTACCACCGCAACTCGCACGCTTTTCCAAAAGGATCGCCGCAGCCCCCAGGTTAGCTACTTGAATAGCCGCCATCAAGCCAGCAAAGCCACTGCCAACTACGATTACATCGGTTGTTTCATTCCAAGGAAGCTGATAATTCATTTTTTCTACTTAACATAACCAGCTATCAAGACACTTCATTGTTTTTCTGCCTAGATATCAATCCCAAGTTATCCTGGTGGAAGTGTTTCAACTGCCTGAAATTTAATTTCCTGATGAGAGCTTATTTGCTCATCCCATTCTTCGTGAATGTCGTCTTCTATGGCAGCTTGCCGTCCAGCAATACGACCAAAGACAAGACACTCAGTAATCGCGCAGCATCCCAGGCGGCAAACACCATGAATACCACCAGTAACCTCACCAGCAGCATAAAATCTGGGGATAACTTTTCCGGCTTTGTCCAACACTGCCGCTTGGGGGTTAATCCGGACTCCGCCCATAGTGGAATGTGCCTTGGGCCACAAACGAACGCTATAGAAAGGTGGGTTTAAAGGCTTGGCTTTTGCGGGAATGGGTTTACCAAACTCTTCATCTAAGTGCTTCTCGACATAGCTATTGTAGGTTTGGAGTGTTTCTTCCAGCGCCTTCTCTGGAAGTTGATGATAGTCTGCTAGAGCAGCCAGAGAATCAAAACGCCGGGTCACAGTGTCATCCATGTGTTCGTGAATCATCTCACCAACATTTTCCAAGCCCTGTTGGTCAACAATTCCAACGGGAAAGTTTTCCAAAGCCATCATCGCCTCAGCACGAGTTTTGCGGTCTGTCCATTCGTTGACGAAACGCTTTCCTGTAGCTGGGTTGACCATAAATCCGTAGGGAAAGATTGCATAACTAGCAAATACGGCGGCAACTCCTCTACCCTGCTCATCTGGGGAAGCACAGGGCAACATTTGCAAATGCTCCATGTCAATTAAGGCTGCACCAGCACGTTCAGCAATCCGGAGAGTTTCGCCAGTGGAATCGCTGAGACTGGTTCGCAGAGCATCTTTACCTGCTGCTTCACCACTGAAACCGCCACTAGCCAGGATTATTGCCTTTTTAGCTTCGATTGTGAGACTTTCTGCCCGATCTGGAGTAGAAACTAGAGAGGCTCTAACTGCGATCGCTGTGCCTTGGGAGGTTTGGTAAATCTCTTCCAGGCAAGTGTTAAGACGGATATCCACCTTCAGGCTTGCAGCCCGCTCTAACATGGGATTGATAATGTTTCTTCCTTGGATTTCTTCGACACTGTGGCATCGTGGTACGGAATGACCGCCAAGTTGTTCTAGCCTGTCCATAAACTCGATCCCAAAGTCTTGACGCAGCCACTGTAGCACCTCAAAGGAATGGATACAAACAAGACGCACAAGTTCTGGGTCATTCGTACGTCCTGCCCGCATCATGTCTTCAAACATCAGACGAGTAGAATCTACAACACCGTGGCGGCTCTGCATAACTACATCTACTGCTGCTAATGCACCGCCACTAATCCAGGAGTTACCTCCGTAAGAATCCCGCTTTTCTAAGACAATTACTGAACAGCCTGCTTGGGCAGCTTCGATCGCTGCTGCTAGACCTGCAAAACCACTACCAATTACAATTACGTCAGTGCTTTCATCCCAAGAAGTCTTAGACATAAGCTTCCACCTCCCCGAACACCTGTTCAATTTTCGTGTAAGGTTGGCGGGGAATTTGTTGCAGATAATGGGCTGTTTTCTCCCCATATCTTTCCATCAGTGGCTCTACCCAAAGCTGTGCCAAATTTTTAGCACCAACTAAGTAGTAAAGATAACTCTTTTCTGCTGGCATGGGTACGTCAAAACGGCTCAGTCGCTCCAGAGGCTCGTAACGATAGGGCTTGTTGGGTTCCTTTTGCTGCACAAGTGCGATCGCATATTGCAACTTAGTATTGCCGCTACCTAAGCCTAGTCCATTGACTGTACCATCAATTACTTGACAGCCTGCTTCCAAAGCCATCAACGCATTGACGGTAGCAAATCCGGTGTTGTCATGAGCATGAAAACCAAACAATCCTTGCCAATTTTCCCGCACGATTTCCACTATCCTACTGATATCTTCTGGTCGGCAAGCTCCCCGTGAATCGGCGAGGTAAAATACATCTACTACACCCGATTGTTGGACTTTTTGAGCAGTAGCCGCGAACTGTTGCGGTAGCAAAGTGGAAATATTGACCAAGTTTAAGCTAGTCGCAATGCCGTACTCACTAGCTGCTGCTGCAACTCGCAAAGCGTCGTCTACTTCTTCGACGGTACAGGGAATTCTGACTAAATCTAAGACTTCTTGGCGACTGGCAAATAAGGTTTTTGGCTCTTTTTCACTTAAACTAATCATTACCGCCAGGTTGATTTTGCCTTTGGTATGTTCGCGCAGTTCGCTAAGTAAATCAGCGTCACAACGTGCAGCTAAGGGTTTGTCTGGCTTATCGCTGATGTAACCTACCTCAATAGCTTCGATGCCAGTTTCTGCCACACCTCCTACTACGGCAAAAATTTCCTCGCGAGAAAATGACCAGCCATTCAAGTAACCAGCATCTCGCAAAGTGGCATCCAGTACACTATGAGCATCTAGGAAAAAACTTGTCTGCTTGATAGTTTGTTTTCTCACGATCGTTTGTAGTAGTTCAGATTTATACTCTAACGAACTGCTCGGAGGTTTGCACTAAAGTGCTAGCTTTATCCAGTTTGGCTTGGCTGGTAGCAATCCGTGACTGATAAAATTCCTGGCGGTTGGGATTAATCTCTATCAAAGACTGATAATAGGCAATCTCAAATTCGATTCCTTTCCAGATAGAAGCGGTTACATCTGTTACTCGATTAAGGTCAAACATGGTGTGGATAGTGCTGAGACGGTCAATATTAAATTTTTGAAGAGAGACTGCACTATTAGGATTAACAAAGCCTCCTACAGAAACATGTTTACCCAGACGACGTACTTGATTAGCTAAATCTTGAGTGATTTGGACAACTTCAGGATTATCCACATTGTTCATCTGCATCGAAAGGGATAAATCTAAACGCCCGATAACCACTGTATCAATTTCCTTAAAGTAAGGACTGTTGAGGATTTCATCCAACTTGTGATATCCCTGAATTGTCTCAATATTGATGGCTAAAGTTGGATTAATTTCACTTTCTTCGTAAGCTTTTTGAGTTGTAATGACAAATTTTTCTAGGGCATATTCAGACTCGACCATCGGACAAAGAATTCCATTGACACCTATTGCCCGTAAGTGACGCAAATCTGTTCTAGCTTCTGAACCAGCAATTTTAACGAAAATAGGAATCTCTTTTTGACCTATTCTATAAAGATAATCAATCTCTGAATAGTTCATATCTTCCCACTCGGTTCCAGCTTTGAGTGCATATAAACCATACTGAGAATTCATGAGCTTGAGCATAGCTGTTAAATTGCTCACAAGTAAAATACTCCATTAGTTAGATTGATTAATTAGAGTGAAACAGGGTAAGCTTATCTAATTTAGTGATTATAATCGCAAAAATTTAAAATGCAAATAATTAGTCGGAAATTTGGGTAAAAGTTGCTTATTTATCAGTACATTTATTCTATTAAAGTCTCAAGTTTAACTGGCTTCGAGTAAAAGAAAAAAGCTTTGCTTAGTTTGTTTTGGTTATAGCTGAAGAGTTTTGTTCGAGCGAGTAAAGGTGCTGATGTATAAAGCTTAAAAATACTTATTGGATCGCGCGTTTTGAGATCGACTCAAATAAGGCTTGTTAATAAGATTTGTTACAATTTTAGTTGTTGCCCTATTGCGTAATTAAGTTTAAAAGCTGAGGATTATTATATTGGAGAGGGAATTATTAATGAATGCTAAATTCCACGTACCTAGATCGGTTAAGTTTCCCGAAGCGATCGATCTCGCTCAGTCTTTACTAGCACGCATGGAAGCAGGTAAAATAAGTGAAGAGAAAATTAAAATGGCGATCGCGTCTTTGGTTTCTACGGAAGAGGGTGCAAGAGGTTTCTTTGTCACTTATCTTACCGATGAGAGAAGTTTAGCAGATCGTCCTTCACCTGCAACGATCGCTGCTTTGGAAACTTCTCCAGAAATCGTCGCTGAGTTATTAGTGAAAAACATCGCGATGTCAGCAGCAATGGTTGTTTCCCATCGTCGCAATCATAATGAAAAAATGGCACAGGATTCCGAGCGCGTGTGTCGGCGAACTGCTAATCTAATTAAAGAGGTAAACTTAGTTTCTTTACCTAAGAAATTACAGCAATTACAAGAAAGCGCAGCGACAGGAGAAGGAAGTTATCAAGAGTTTCTCCAGCGTTGGAATTACGATCGCGAACAAAGAGAAGTTATCCTACAAGCTATAGGAGAAATTAATTATTAGATTCGTATAGTTGAGAAACTTTACTTACCACCCAACTTAAAATTGCTCCCAGCATGAGAATGCCGATCGCGGGAGTAAAAATAGGCTCCCAAAGTTTATACCATAAATCCAGACCAAAGGGAAGATCCAGAGTACGACCCAAAACGGCGATCGCTAACCAGATAAAACTTAGAATAACTAAAAATACATCGAACACTAACAAACGATTCAGCCAAATCAGAAATTGCTCTTTCATGCTGTTTTCTGTCAACTCGCGACCCCACAAATATCATAAGCCAATTTTGTCCACTTCTCGCAGCAAATTAGCTTTGATTTCTAGAAAACAAATTTAAAGACGAGAATCTAACAACTCCCAAAGTGATTCATCCGTAAAATCATTAACCACCAACGACGCACCCAAAGCTTGTAAAAATTGGCGATCGTGAGTAGTAGCCACACCAATAGTATAAATCCCCGCCGCCACAGCCGCACGAATGCCCGAAGGAGAATCTTCAAAAGCAACTACCGTATCTGGGGTAAGATTGAGAAGTGCGATCGCGCGATCGTAAGGCATGGGATCGGGTTTGCCTGCGGGTAAATCATCTCCTAAAATTACTATAGGGAAAACTTCCTTTAACGCCAAAGCTGTTAACATAAATTCTGCATTTTCACGCGGTGCATTCGTTACTACAGCTTTTTTTAATCCAGAAACATCGATCCAATTTAACAACTTATCTAAACCTGCTAAACGTTGTAATTGTGACGAAGCTAATTCTCGAAAACGCCTTTCTTTTTCAAGAGCAAACTCTCTCCCCGCTTCAACTGAAAGTTGCGGTAAAATATCTTTAATAATTTCTTGATTTTGCCTTCCACTAATATTCTTCTTATAGAAAACAGAATCTATTTCCAAATCGTATTCCCGCAACATATTTTGCCAAATATTAAAGTGTAGCGGATCTGTATTTGCTAAAGTCCCATCTAAATCTAGAAGTATACCAGCTAACATTATCGATTGTTTTTTAACTACCAAATTATTATATCAAATATCAAAAATCTAATCTGGTTTTTTAAAGCTAAGTTTGCCAATTCTTTTTAGCAAAAATCAATGTTTATAACTAAAAAAATGCCTGTATTTACTCGAGCTTTTTAATGATTATCAAAAAATAGCCCGAAAATTTATGCGTTAAGCTGGGATTTTTGACTAAGTAATTGCGTATATAATGAGCGTTTAAACATCGAGCTTATCTCAACATTTAAACGCTCATTAATTCCTTAACTTTTATCTAATTTTGAGGCAAGGCGCAACTAAAGCAGGAGGATTAACGATTAAACTTGCTGGTAACTTATCTGCTTTTTGGGCAATAATAGGCAAAGCATTACGCATTTTTGCGGCAACTTGAACCGTTTTTAAGTCGTAGGTAGTCGTTGCTAGTTTGGGATATAAACCAATTCCAACAATTGGGATTAACAAACAAAGGGCGATAAAAACTTCTCTTGGTTTAGCGTCGGCGGAAAAACTAGGTATTTCTAAACCAGATTTATTCTCACCGAAGAATACTTCACGTAACATCGATAGTAGATAAATCGGTGTCAAAATTAAACCTACAGAAGCGAGAAAGACTACTACAACCTTGAAATTTGAACTGTAAACATCGCTATTAGTAACACCGAGGAAAACTGTCAATTCGCTGACGAAACCACTCATTCCCGGTAGGGCTAAAGAAGCCATTGATGCGGCGGTGAAAAGGGCAAAAATTTTCGGCATTTGTTTGCCAATACCACCCATTGTATCCATCATTAAAGTGTGAGTGCGATCGTAGGTTGCACCGGAAAGAAAGAATAATGCTGCGGCAATTAAGCCGTGGGAAACCATTTGCAATACTGCGCCATTTAAACCTAATTCGGTAAAGGAAGCAATACCGATTAAAACAAAGCCCATGTGGGAAATAGATGAACAAGCTAAACGCCGTTTTAAGTTAACTTGTCCAAAAGCTGTTAAGGCACCATAAACGATATTAACTACTCCGAGAATTACTAAAACTGGCGCAAATTTAATGTGGGCGGAGGGTAACATTTCAATGTTCATCCGAATTAATCCGTAGCCACCCATTTTTAACAGTACGCCTGCTAAAATCATCGAAACTGGTGCGGATGCTTGGGAATGTGCGTCGGGAAGCCAAGTGTGAAGTGGAAATATTGGTAATTTGACTCCAAAAGCAATTAAGAAACCGACGTAAGCAAACATTTCTATTGCTAAGGGATAATGCTTCATTCCTAATTCGGCGATGTCAAAGGTGATGGTATCGCCAGAGAATGCCATTAATAAGGCTGCGACGAGAATGAAGATAGAAGCAGCAGCAGTATAAAGAATAAATTTAGTTGCAGCGTAGAGACGTTTTTCTCCGCCCCAGATGGAAATTAAAAGGTAAACCGGGACTAACTCTAATTCCCACATAATGAAGAAGAGAAGTAAGTCTTTGGCTGCAAAAACGCCAATTTGGGCGCTGTATAAAATTAGGATTAAGAAGTAATAAAGTTTGGGTTTGCGTTGTACGCCAAAGGAGGCTAAAAGTGCGAGTGTGGTTACTAAGCTAGATAAGACTATTAATGGCATTGATAAGCCATCAACACCGACAGCCCAGTTTAAGCCTAGCTGGGGTATCCAAGTATAAGTTTCTGTAAGTTGGAATTGGGTGTTGTTGAGGTTGTAGTGATGCCAAAAAGTATAAATAGTCAGGGCGAAGTTGGCTAAACCTATACTCAGGGCGTACCAACGTACTGTTTTGCCTTCTTTGTCGGGAATGATGGGGATGAGGAGGGCAGCGATCGCTGGAAGTGTTATTATCGCTGTCAGCCAGGGAAATTGTAAATCTACCATTGTCAATAGGAAAATATGCCTAGCGCTTCTTCCCTATTCTATTAACTTTTATTAACAACTGTAAAGAGGTATTGAGAAAAAAGTTGGAGACAAGGAAGAGAGGGAAGACAAGGAGGAAGCGGATAGCAAACTGTTCACTGTTCACTGATAACTGAATTCCCAATTCCCAATCCCCTCCTCCCCAATCCCCTCCTCCCCAATCCCCAATCCCCAATCCCCTCCTCCCCAATCCCTAACTGCTAACAGCCCCTTGGGTATCGAGGGAAAGACACATACCTTCGGCAGTTACTCCTTGGGTTTGCCAAGCTGCTATCATTGCCTCAGCGACTGCTTCTTGGCGTTTGGGGCTGGTTAAAGCGAGTAAAGTGGGTCCCGCCCCACTAATAACCATTCCGTATGCGCCAGCAGATATGGCAGCAGAATGTAGTGTTTCGTAACCTTTAATTAATCCTTGACGATATGGCTGATGTATGGTATCGTTCAGAGCAACTTCTAGCCAATCTGGTTGATTGATTTCGAGGGCGCGTAAAAGTAAGCCGAGACGGGAAACATTGAAAATTGCATCGACACGGCTGATTTGTTGCGGTAATACCGATCGCGCTTCTTCTGTAGATAATTCAAAGTCGGGAATGGCGACAACGGGAATAATCTCTTGATGCCAGGGAATTTGGCAAATTGACCAGTTATCAAGGCTTTGAACGGCGAGGCGACAACCGCCAATTAATGCAGGAACGACGTTATCGGGATGACCTTCGATCGCGATCGCTAATTTAACGATCTCTGATTGGTTTAAAGGTTTTCCGGCTAATTCGTTTGCACCCATTAAACCCCCAGCGATCGCGGTTGCAGAACTTCCTAAACCTCTAGCTAAAGCTATGCCTAAATTAATCTCGATCTCTACTGCGGGTGGAGTTTTGCCCAAATATTGGTAAAATTCAACAAAAGATTTATAAACTAAATTACTCGCATCAGTAGTAACTCGTTCGGCTTCTTTTCCAGTAACTTGAATTTGTAATGCTGGACTAGATTGGTTTGCCAAAGTAAATTTAAATTCGTTATATAGCGTCAACGCCGCCCCCAGACAGTCGAAACCGGGACCGAGATTTGCAGTTGTCGCAGGAACTTTAACCGTAACAGTAGAAACAACAGCCATAGTTTTAGATTAAGTGATTGGGGACTGGTGATTGGGGATTGGGAGTTCAATTATCAGTAAACAGTGAACAGTTTATTCGCTAATTGCTTCTTGTCTCCAATCTCTACTGATAACTGATAACTGATAAATGTTTGCTGACTAATTTTTCCCGATGCAAATAAAAAGCTTGCGAAGAGTGTCTTAACAGGAAGAACTTCTGCTGCTATTTAGCTTAAACAGTTCCCGTGCGGGAAACAATTTGACTTAATTTTTCTTCAATAAGCTTGACAAAATATTTATTCTATGTATCTGAGGTTGCGTTGGTGAGTATACCGAAGCAACCAACAGAGAAATTTATATAGATAGTCAGAGGTAAAAAAATGGCAAATGGATCTAGCGATCGCCACCAAAACCAATGTTGTTGTTGCTGTGGTTGCAATCGTTGTCGAGGATCTCGCGACAGTGAAGGTCAACCTTGGTTAATTTTTCTTGCTTTTGCAATTTTGATGGCATTATTAACTACAAATGGCTCGCTTCAACAGTTACTTTCCAATCAAGAATACCCGAATCTACCTGCGGTAGAAGTTCCTTAATCCGACAGAGAAGGAATTTGTTCAGTGGGTTTCACTCGCCGAATCGGAAGATTAGCGATTAATGCTGTCATTTGTCGATCGCTTTCGAGGGCAAATTCTGACTCTTCGGTGTCAATATCCACATAGCGGCTAACCACCTCTAAAATTTCTTTGCGCATTGATTCTATCGCCTCCGGACTCAAACCAGCCCGATCGTGGGCAATGACCAACTTTAGGCGGCGCTTGGCTTCCATGCTGCTACTGGCAGCACTTTTCCACTTGAAAATTTTTTCGATCAGTTCGCTAATCATGGGCTGGTAGGTTTGCTTCACATTTATTTTTGGTCAGGCGGATGGCAATATAGAGGTAGGTTTGGTAACTTCGATGACGAAGAGAGAGTTAATTTTGAAAGCAGCGAGAACAACTGAAATATTTTAACTGCGGAAAAAACGTCGAATGCGGTTTAAAAGGTTATCGTGGGCTGCCATGAAATCCAGGAAAGGAACTTTTTCACCTTCTAAACGACGAGCGATATTATTAAAGGCGATCGCTGGCAAACTCGAATCATTAGTTAACACCAGAGGTTCGCCTCGATTACTAGAGACAATTACCCTTTCGTCGTCAGGAATAATTCCTAATAAAGGAACGGCAAGAATTTCTAGCACATCTTCTACACTCATCATATCGTTAAGCTGAACCATTTCTGGCTTCAAACGGTTAATGATGAGATGAATCCGTTTGATGCCGTGAGCTTCGAGTAAACCCACAACGCGATCGGCATCTCTAACTGCGGCTACTTCGGGAGTAGTAACAATAATAGCTTCTGAGGCAGCAGCGATCGCATTCCGGAAGCCCATTTCAATACCTGCCGGACAATCAACGATCGCATATTCATAACGTTTGGTTAAGGCATTAACCAGCAATTTCATTTGTTCGGGAGTGATTGATTCTTTGTTACGATTTTGTGCCGCAGGTAGCAAAACTAAACCATTTAAGCGTTTATCTTTAACCAATGCCTGTTCCAATCTGCATTCGCGCGCCATCACTTCCACCGCCGTGTAGACAATCCGATTTTCTAGCCCCAGCAGCAGATCCAGATTCCGCAAACCAAAATCCGCGTCTACAAGTGCAACTTTTCGTCCCCGTTGGGCGATCGCCGCGCCTAAGTTTGCCGTAACAGTTGTTTTACCCACTCCTCCTTTACCGGAGGTAACTACGATAATGCGACTCATAACTGATTGCTTGGTGATTAATTATTTGGAGAAAGAATAACTTTTCATAGCATCCATTGCTGGCTTAATCCTAATTCCTTCGGCGGTGACATAAGCTATTTCCGGATCGAATCGATCTGGTGATTTTGCTGGCGCTCTGGCAACCGCATCGGCAATTCGTAGCTGCGTTGGCTCCATTTGCAATGCCATAATTTGACATTCTCGATTGCCCGATGCTCCTGCATGGGTAATTCCTCGCAGACGACCCCAGACTATGATATCGCCTGTGGCGATAATTGTACCTCCAGGATTGAGATCGCCCATCACGATTACTGTACCTGGATGGCGTACTTCCACACCCGATCGCACTGTAGTTTTCAGATACAAAGGTTCGCTAGTTGCTTCAGGATTTGTTTCTGGTTGTGCTGTTAGCGGAGCGGCAGGAATTACTTGTTCCACTGAATAACCAGCCGTTGCACCTGCTACTGCGGTTTGACGGCGAGAGGTTTCTACTCTTTTCAATCGTAGTTGAAATTCATCTAAGGCATCAGCGATCGCTTGCAGTTGTCTAGCATCTACTAACCGATCTTGGGCGATCAAAATTACTTCTGTTTCTGGTTGCCAAAAAGGTTCTTGTCCATTTAAACGCTGTTTTAACTCTAACCAAACTTCTGACCAATCTGTACCTACAGGCGTTTGAGCTTCAGTGGGTAAAATTAATTTCATCCGCGAGCCTTCTTGCTTCAAACGTAATTGCGAAAACGGATTTAGTTTTCTCGGTGTTTCTGTTTCCAAGAGTTCATCTGTTAATTCTGTCAGTGAAATTGATTCTTCGTTTGTCTTTTCACTTTCCTTGGTATCACTTTCTGTAGTTTGATTAACAGAGATTGAATTTTCACTAGATTGTTCGTTGTTCATCGATGGTTGATAGTTAATAACGGCGAGTATGTCCAAAATTGACGTTGGGCAACAATTTTGTCAAAACCCGTGGTACTGTAGTTGGAATTGGCAAGTGCTAACTTAAATTTCTTTTCTCAGTTAACAATCTCTAATTACTGTTGTTTAAGCGCTGATAAACCGTAACTAACCCTTCAGTATTTCCGACATTGCCTGGAAATAATACCACAGGTAAATTCGGAAATTGCGGATGTTCGGCTGGAGTCCGAACAAGCGAACATCCCGGTAAAATTTGACCAAGAAGTCTTGCCAATCTCAAGTTTAAACCTTTACTCAAAACGTCGTTGGAAGTAATTCCACCTTTACTAATTAAAAAGCTAATTTCTTCAGGTAATCCTTTGACGACATCCATTAATAATGCAGAAACTTTTGCCCCAAATTCTAAACGTTCTTGGGCGTTAATAAAGGTGATTTCTTGACGACTGGTGTAAACTACTGGAGTTTTTCCTTCGTCAAAACTTACTTTGACCTTTTCTAGAGTTTCTGCCAAGATTTTAGCTCGCTCGGATGACAAATTTCGCAAACGAATTACTTTAACTTCAATTCCTTCTACATCTGATTCTTCGAGCAATTGTTTTAGTTGTTGTGTAGTCTTCTTCACGTGAGAACCCACTAAAACAACTCCCGGTTTTGCAGTTCTTTTATACTGGGACATATCTGTAGCAGCAACAGGT
Source organism: Oscillatoria salina IIICB1 (assembly GCF_020144665.1). NCBI lineage: Bacteria > Bacillati > Cyanobacteriota > Cyanophyceae > Oscillatoriales > Oscillatoriaceae > Oscillatoria > Oscillatoria salina. Next base: position 21,105 of record NZ_JAAHBQ010000019.1, read on the forward strand.
TGTTTGTCTAAGTTGGCTAAAGAAGTTAACAAACTGGCAGCACTGCGAAATAAAAAGCGTTTTCCTGCGGCTGTGGCTGCGAGAACGTCGGCTGCAAAAATATCGAAATCTCCTTGATTTGTAGCATCGACAGCGCAGCATTGATTCCCCCTTAAACTCATTAATCGCTCTCGGCTACCTTTGCGAATGTCTCCTAATAAAAATTGTTGTACTTTTTCGGTTGGTACTCTTCCTTTGGTCTTTTCTTCTACATAGGCTGGAAGGTAACTATTTTTGTAGCCAAAAACCGAGTCGCGAGCAAATTCGGTTTCGTGTACTGGTGTCTCGATACCATTAATTAAGAGGTAATGAATGTTGTCGCGAGTTATTCGTCCTCCTTCAAAAAAGGCAGGAGTTAGAAAATGAGCGTCAAATTCGCCTAGTTCTTCGGCGATTATGTCAGTTTCAATTGGATAATGTCCTCGTAAGGTAGAATCGGAACGGCTGACAATGAGAAATTCTTCGATTCCTTCTGCTTCGAGGGCAAGTTTCAAGTTGTGGCATACTTCTCTGGTAACGTCTGCTGCTTGCTCTGGTGTCAGCGCTCTGGTATTCGTGAGAATGAAGAATATCGGTGAGTCGTCTGCTAGCCCCAGACGCAATGTTTCTACGTCCCAACGCATCAGTAATAAGCAGCTATGTACGGTTTGAGAACCTGTTGGATCGTCATCTAATACGATTATTTTTGTTTGATTTGACATTGTGCATTCCCCACGATCGCCAGACTCTCTATTTTACCTCCCTTGGTTGGGCTTGGGAAGTCACTATTTTTTCTCGATGGCTGGAAAGTTTGTTCCTCTCCTTGCACTATTTTTTCTTTTTTGCTATACTTTTTTGTATAATATCAGTGGGTTTTGTGTTAAATAAATAAGAATATTTCCATTATACAAAAATAATAGCAGAAAAAATCTTTTCTAGCAAGCGATCGCCGAAAAATTATCTCCAAAACGATAGCGATCGCGAGCAAAAACACCAAAACTAAAGTAACAAACTATACTCAATAAGAATAGCGATCGCGCGTCGCTGGAGCATTAAAATCAAGATTAGATTTTATCGAACTAGTAATGAGACTATAATCGGCAGAAATATTTTTTCCCAGGGCATTTTGGACGATATAAGCATAAACAGCATCTTTATTAGCATCAGAAACGCGATCGACAACGTGCAAAGATGTAAGTAGCTTATGATTTTCCTGTAAACTTTTGTGGAAACTATTAAGCTGTTCTAAAGATTTACCGTAAACCACAAACAAAATACCTGCAACCACTTCCACAATCGCGCCAGAAACCGTAGAATAAATCAAAGTTTTAGAGCTACCTTGAGAATAAGAAACAATAATTCCCGTAGCAAAAATAATAAAACCAAGACAGCAAACAAATAAACCAGTAGAAAAGATATTTCTCACTTGTTGCTTGCTAATCACATAAGCTTCCTTCAACTCATTAACATTGCGACGCATCAAAGCCAAAATATCGGCAGTATCGCTATTCAGAAGACCTAAATAATCGCCAATTTCCTCCTTAATTTCCTTTTTCTCTTTGATTAACTTCTTCTGCTCATAAATACTCAACAAACCAGCAAGTCCAGCCGTAAAAGCCAAGATAATTACCATAAAAATTAGACTTGCACCTACCAGCGTCGTCAAAGAAACAGGTTCCATAAGCTTGTAATTCTGTTGGAGAAATTACAGAGCTAGTGTATCAGATAGCGTCTCATTAGCAACCTAACCAAGGGAGAGAATAATGAGAATTTTTGCTTAGAAAACTCCTAGATTGGCGAAATTTTGACATTACAAGACAATTACCTAATTTAACACTTGTTCTTAAACAGCGATCGCCTGCTTCGACATTTTCTCACACCACTGTAAAACCCGATTCCAAGCCCACCAACAATCAGGATCTTTTGTACTATGTTGACAAGCTTTGCTACTAATATAACCTACGTGACCCCCACGAGCAGTTAAAATCAAATCTAAAGCTGAATTTCGAGTACAAATCTTCTCTAATTCAGGTATAATTGTCGGATCGAATAAAGGATCGTCAGCAGCATAAATAATTAAAGTTTGCTTAGTAAATTGAGGTAAAATTTGCATCGGGCTACTAGCATGGTAATAATTTTCAGTAGAAGCAAAACCGAGTGGTTTAATCGCCAACTCGCGATCGAAACCACGAATACTATTAACCCGTTTTATCGCAGTCAAATCTATTTTATCGGGATAATTTTGAGCAAATTGCCAAGCAATTTTGCGGAGATTGCGTGCAATTGACTTTTCTAAATACTTACCCCACTGATGATTTTCCAAATAAGTTAAAGAACGATTAGAATCGAGACTAGGACAAATTACCGCACCACCTTGAATCTCCGACTCAACTAAATTTAAATCCTTTCCCCAACTAGCAAGATTCGCTGCGGCTTTTACACCCCACAGTGCTAATTGTCCACCTAAAGAATAACCAGTAAACCAAAAAGGTGCAGGACAACCTATTGCTTTTGCTGCTGCGGCAATGCGAACAAAATCTTCTCCTTCATAGATACCATCAGAAGTAAGTGTTGGCGATAACTCAGCAGTTTTACCATGCGCTCGCCAATCGAACAAAACCACGGCATAATTATTAGCATAAGCTTTCCGTCCCCAAATTCTCAGAAACCATTGATTATCGAGATTTCCCGTAATTCCATAAGTACCAATAATTGTCCCGCGAGGCTTTTTGGGAATAGCAACAATACCGTAAATCGGGACATTTTCTGCACCGATAAATATATGTTCGCTATAATCTGGTTCGGGAAGCTTAATCTTCTTTTCCCAGTTACGGGAAGCGTATTTAGAGGTATAAATGGTCATCAGTAAACCATTTTTTAAACTTTTGGGTGGTTCGTATTCCGGATAAATCATTTTTGTAGCTGTTAGAGGTTGGCGATCGCGCAAACGAATTTACCCGATCCGATAGCGATTATCTTACTAAATACTTGCTCTCCAATTCAAGTTGTGATAGTTTAAATAAAACTATGGTAAGATTTTTGAGATAATCGAGCAAGTTTATTTGAGAATATTATCTACCGCTCGATATAATTTTTGCTAATGAAACGCTATTCGCAATTAAATGAACTACTTGCTCATATTTGGGAACAAGTAGAATTAGGTGCAACTCAAGCCGATCATCCTTATCATGTGTCTAGTTTTGCTACAGTAGGAAGTAAGGAAGTTAACTTACGAACGGTAATTTTACGATTTGCTGAACGAGAATCTCGTAGTTTATTGTTTCATTCCGATCGCCGCGCTGGTAAAATAGAAGATCTTGGCGATCGTTCTCGGATAGGTTGGTTATTTTGGGATCGAAGTAGTAAACAACAAGTGCGTTTTTGGGGTGAAGCTAAACTGCATTTTGATGATGAATTAGCTAACTGGGTTTGGGAAAATAGTAATCCTCAAAGTTTGAAAATTTATCTGAAGCCAGTTGCACCAAATACTGTAGTAGAAAAACCTAGTTCGGGATTAATCAAGAAAGTTGAAACAGCAAATTTAACCAATCTCGAACAAGTGGCGGCGGGAAGAAAAAATTTTGCGGTTATTCAAACTGTAATTGATAAAATTGATTTTCTCCATCTTCATTCAGAAGGTAATTATCGCGCTTGCTTTCAGTGGAAGAAGTCAGAATTTCAAGGTAGTTGGTTGATTCCTTAAAACTTGGCTTATCCTCATTCAGTTTGCGAGATTGAATACACAAATATTAGCGGTCAATTTTATTTCAGATGCCATCTATAAACTAGGTTTTGAGTCCAAAACTTGGTTGATAAATTTTTGCATTTTCTCGTAATGAGAACCTTTCCAATAAATCTGGTGGCAGTCTTGACAGCGATGGAATTCTTCGATTTCCAATCTAACTGTCGGTGGGATTTCTGCGCTAATTGCTTGTTTTTCCACTGCTTGTAATTGACCATTGCAGCGAATGCAACGTTGAAATGGTTTGACTAATTGAAACAAGTCGAAACGTTGCATTACTTCAGTTAATTGTTGTTCGGGTTTAGTTGAACGAACGTAATAACCATAGGTGACGATACTCCGCATTAATAAACCTTTATCGCGAGTGAGAAGAATGCGATTTTTGTCAGCAGAAATTGTGGCTAATTCTTCATCGTCGTAGTCGTTGCGGTAGAGAGTATCGAAGCCTAACATCCGTAAGGATGAACATAGTTTACCAAGATGAACGTCTAAGACAAAAGTAGGGTGTTCGGCTAAAGGAGGTCGAAGAGAGACGGTTGAATTATTTTGAGTCGAAATAGGATAAACTTGGATGCGATCGCCATCCGCAATCAAGTAGGAAAAATCTACTGACTCACCATTGACGACGATGGAGTCAACTTCGGGATGGGGAACGCCAAGACTCTCGATGGTATCTTTAATTGAACCCCTTTCTTTGAAATAATGGGAAAACTTGACACCTTTTTGCGACGGCGCTAAAAAGTAGTTGAGTTCGGCGAAGAATTGAAACTCGGCTGTACCCATAGCGAAAAACTGCTAAAATTGATTTGCTTGCCTGTAGTTTAGCCCTCTTCTCGTCGAAAAGCTGGTGTAGCTAGTTGTGGCTCTTCAGCACTCATGAAAAAGAAGAGTAAGTTTGATTCCTAAATAACTTTTTGTGTTAAAATTATGTTGCATTCGCGCCAACCAGACGGTTTGATTTGCATTACCCAAAACCATCACGCTTGGATTTCTGGTCAGTTAGCGCGAGTTTGGGGAAATGAAACGTTTGGCGAGTTTGCCCCTGCTACAGAGGTTTGTTTAGCTGCCGAACAACATGATATTGGTTGGTTACATTGGGAACAAAATCCGACTTTGAACCCGCAAACAGGTTATCCTTATCGCTTTTCACAACTTCCTACTTCCGTACATTTGGAAATTTGGACGAGTGCAAAACACCTCGCAGCACAATTTGGGAGATACGTCGCATTACTGGTTTCACTTCATGGTACGCGACTTTACGATCGCTATCGCAGTTGGGAAAATTCTCCTCAAGCTTCTCGTCTCGTGGAAGGTTTTTTGCAGCAAGAATCTATTTTTCAAGCAAAAATCTTGGCGAGCTTGACAAATGATGAGTTTTATGCTAAGGATTCAAAACCAGAAAGGATTAAGCGCAACCAAAAATTAATTGGGGTATGGGATGGACTCTCAATTATGTTTTGCGAAGGATTTGTCGGCGAGCAAGAAATTAGTGGAGTTCCGACTTCTAGAGGCGAAACTAGCTTAAAATTAACAAGGACAGAAGATAAGCCCAAGCAAATAAAAATCTCGCCTTGGTGTTTTCAGCAAAGCGAGATTGACTTGGTCATAGAAGGAAAACTACTGCAAGAAAAGTTTACTGACGAGACAGCAATGCGAGAAGCTTTGAGGAGTGCGAGATCGGTTACTCGTCAGCTTACTTTGAAACCAAATTAATTATAATTGTCTAATTGGGGTTTAGTAAGATCGGCGCAATAACTGGGAGAGACAACCGAAGTGCGAATAGTTACCGCTTGTTTATCTGAATTAGGTAAAGTTTGGTTTTTGGGACGAACAACTATTTGTTGACAAACTAAATGACTGCTACCTATACGGGCAAAGTCCCAGGTATAAGTAGTTATATCGGTATTTGTAGCTTGAGCCGAAGTTGTGGTTAAAGTAAGCAGTAAAGCTAAATTTAGTCCAACCAGCGCGAAAATTATTTTTCTCAACATAGCAGTAGATTAAGTTTAAAATTTGGTTTATGAGGTATTTGCCTTCATTCTCGCTAAGAAATCGAGTTTTGGCGATCCGGGAAATTACTAAAATTTAAGGAACCATTTCCCTACATATCTCTACATCAGCGATCGCCCGAATTTCGGTAATTGAGGTAACAATCAGTCTCCAGCATAGCCTCTCCTACTGACACGCTACTCTTATAGGCTACTTCACACAGCCCCGAACTTGGTGAAAACAGCAAGCCGAAAATACTGGACTAGACTAGATCCGAAAATCCCACGACTTAGCGCGGTATACTCTTTTCCAGTGTTAAGGCTAACCTTCATCCTCAGCTAAAGTAATCAAAGCATCATCGAGAGAAAGAAACAAACGTCGGTCTAACTTCGGTAATAAATTAATCCCGTAATTTTTTTCTCTAATCCCAATTTCTGAATTAATTCTCACACCAAGACAAATTTCATCTCGCGATTGAGCCGCAAGTACGCAATCAGCAAAAGTCACTTGTCTGACCACTTCTTCTGGAAAATACAGAGAAATTGGCTTAATATAAAGTTCGCTTCCATCCGCCGAAAATAAATCGAGATAGATTGACATAACATCAGGTTCTTGTGAAACCTGAGCTAAAATTTTAGAAACAAACTGATTCGACAACAGAAAATCTTTAACACCTGCCTTCACAACCAAGTCAGTATCTTCGGTATTAATAATTTCGGCAATCAAGTCCGTCATTACTTTGTTGGCAGTTTGAGCTGTATATTCTCGGAAGATTTGCCGTAATTCTAACAAAATTGTTAGAGTTTTGGCATCTATTTCTTCGGCTTTTTTACCGCTTCCCGCCAAAATTGCGATACTATCAAACTCATAGGGACAGAGAGTTTTTAATTGTTCAATAGAATCAACATTTACTTCTTTTACCTGTAAATTAACATCCGGATAAGCTTTAGCAATTTGGTCAAATTTAGCTTTGATTTCGTCAGTTAAATCTCTGACTACCAGATTAACTTGAGAACCTGGAATTACATACTTAGCATATTCTCCTAAAGCAATTGCAGTTTTGTTATTCCAACCAATTAAAAGATACTTTTCCATCTTTCTCTCGGCAACTTTTAACTCATCTTGATAACCAATTTCTCTTGGTTGTACTGTAGGTTCGGGATAAAATTCAATTGCGGAGTCATCTTCTGCTAAAACAATCGCTTCGTCATTATTAGCTAAGACATAATCTTTGGGGGGGTTTAGCATTAAACTTCCATCTATTTGACGTACTCCCAATGGTATAGTACCTGGTAAATGAAACTGTAATTTACTAAAAGATATATTTTTCCAACCCAAGGTTGGACGATAAAAATAAAACTCGTTTCCTTCAAAACCTACTAAGTTTAAATAAACTGTTGCTAATCCGACATTGCGTGAAGTTTGGACTAAAATACGAGCTAAAATATCAGCTTCATTAAGAGTAGTGACCACTCCGGGAGCTATCGTTTCGGCGAGACGGCGATATTGTTCTGAATGTATTTCTACAACAATTGATGGCAATTTTACTTCTTCATTAGCGGCGACGACTGCTAAGATTGCTTTAACTACTCTCGAATCCGATAAACTTTTAAAATCTTCCAAATCTGCACCTTTAGCTTCATTCAAAATGATTACTGATTTGGCATCATTTACTCCTACTTTTTTGAGATTTTTTAAGTTAGTAACTGAACCATTACGAGTAACTAAACGAGTTGTTTTAAAGTCAGCTATATTGTTCCGAAAAAAATCATCCATTACTTCTTTATCTTCTTCAGCTAGGATAACAATTACCGCATCTTCTTCTGATTCATTAGCAACTATTAACTCTTCGATAATATCGCTAATTCTGTCAGTAAACCCAAGGATTAAAGTATGGTCTTTTTCGACAACAATACTCTTGCCTTTACGCAACATTAATAGTTGTTCTTCAAAAGTTTGGGTGACAAAAGCAACCAGGCTGGAAAAGAAAATTAAACCAATAAAAATGGCGAATACTCCGACAATTTTAGCTGCAAAATTAGCGTCATCTCCTACATCTCTTAAGCCAATAAGTTGCACAAATACTTCCCAAAGAATATCGGGAGAACCTTCATTGGGGAATATTAGTTCGACCATATAGCGAACTAAAGTCATGAGGACAAAAGCGGCGAAAAATGCTGATAATAATGCTAAGAAAACAGCAAAGCCTCCTTGGGACATAAAATTATCAAATTGGTAGCGGAGGCGCTTTTTCAAGGATAAGTTGTCTTGGGAATCCATAAGCGAGTAATTTTTTTTCAAAACACAAGTTTAGTTTCGATCTTTATATTTTATCGTGAAACAAGAAATCAGGAAAGTGTTTTTTCTCTAATTAATTTTTTCAAAGACAAAATTCAATTTTTGATGACATTTATAGCTAAAAATAGTTAAGTTTAGGGGCAAAAGCTAGAAGCTGTTTTAGCTTAGTTAGGAAAAAGCGAGCTTGGCGATCGCTGCTAATTTCTATGTAGTCGAAAATCTCTCGTCCAAAGTTATTTGCCAAATTTTTGTTTTACCCTAGCAACTAAAATGTCTACTTCGGGTAATCTTAACTGCGTCACAAACAAGATAAAAATTCCTAAACCGACAATCGTACCAATTCCCAATTGTAACAATTGCAGCAGAAAAGTATCCGTACCAAAAGCAGAAGCAAAACTCCAACTAGCACTAAAACTCGCTAAGCCAGCAACTAAACTACCTCCAGTTAAAGCTAATAAAATCAAACTCCACTCTAGTAAAGGTAAACCATTTAAGCGACGGTGTAAAATTGCTAACATCACAATAATTGAAGTAACATTTACCCCAATAGTTGCTAGCACTAAACCAGGTGTAGCAAAAGCTTGAACTAAAAAATAATCTAAAACAGCATTAAGCAAAATATTTGCCATACTGATTTGAAAAGGAGTTTTGCCATCTCCTAAAGCATAAAAGACTCTCACCAAAACATCTCTACCCAGATAAAAGAACATCCCTAAACCATAAACAATTAATACGGGTGCGACGATCGCCGATGCCTCCTCGCCAAAGGCAAATCTTTGGTAAACTACTCGCACAATGGGAAATCCGAGGGCAACAAATAAAGCAGTTAAAGGTAACATTGTCAAGGCAGTCAGCAATAAACCTTGACGAATGCGGATTTTGAGTTGCTGCCAATTTTCCGGGGCGGCAAGTCGAGAAAAAATCGGCAGCATCGGCACTAAAATCATGTTAGAAATAATGCCTAGGGGTGTGAGGACGATAAAGTTGGCATAGCGTAGCGCTGCCGCCGCATTTTCGATGTAGGAAGCGAAAAATAAGTCCGTATAAACATTAACGTGAAGCATTCCGGAGGAAAAAGTGGCGGGAATCATCACTTTCATCACCTCTTTGACTCCAGAATTACCCAAGTTAAAGCGCAAGCGTAATGTCCCCAAACCCGATCGCCATTGGGCGATTAATTGAGCAAACCATTGCCAAACTCCGCCAGCTAAAGTTGCTCCGGCGAGTAAAATTGCCCCAAATTTAAGATACTGAGGAGCGTTAATATCTACACCGAGGAAAAAGACTAACCAACCAATCCCAAGCAAAATTGCCAAACTGGAAAATACGGGGCTGAGACTAGGTAGCCAATATCGATCTGAGGCGTTGAGAGTGCCGAAACCAATGCCAATTAATCCTGCTAAAACTGCTAAAGGAGCCATAATTTGTAATTGCAGGATAGCAAGATTCCTTACTTCTAAGCCCTCAGCCGTAGCGCTTAAACCAGGGGCGACAAGATCGATACAAGTCGGGGCAAAAACATACAGCGCGATCGCCACTAACAACAAAGTTCCACCGACTATTGTCGTTACTGTCTCGACAATTGGTGCTGTTTCTGATTGGTTGCGTCTAGCTAAGACGCTGACTAAAGCACTATGAAACGGACCGTTAATCCCGCCCAACAAAACCAGTAAAAAGCCGGGGATCACGTAAGCAAAAGCATAAGCATTAACCACCGGACCGACACCAAAAGCCGCCGCGATCGCTTGTTCGCGAAATAAGCCAAATACTTTACTAATTAGCGTCGCTGCTGCCACAATCGAGGCAATGCTAGCTAGAGAACGAGTTGGTTTCTTGTTTACAGCCACAAGCAGTTACAATAGGATCTCACTAAAGTCCTTCAATACATTACATTTAATCGCGTTAAAGTCAACGATCGCTACTGAAGATTTTTTTAGCTTTGGTTTAGTGGTGGCGATCGCTGACTACTCACTCCTGAAAAAATACCGCTTAACCCGATCTAGCCCTAATCTTCAAGTTAAATTAACTAAAATTTATCTTCCATAATGACTTCTCAGCTAATTTATCAATATCCCCCTCTAATGAGTGGAATTTTGCTCAAACGTTATCAGCGCTTTTTCGCCGATATCGAACTAACTTCCGGAGAAATTATTACTGCTCATTGTCCAAATACAGGTCCAATGACTGATGTGTGTATTCCTGGGAGTTTAGTACAGGTATCAAAAAGCGATAATCCTAAACGTAAGTTAGCTTATACCTGGGAAATGATTAAACTGGAGCGAACTTGGGTAGGAGTTAATACAAATTTGCCGAATCGAGTTGTGAAACTGGCTTTAGAAAGGCAATTATTTCCTGAATTAGCTGACAGTTATACTCAAATACTTCCCGAAGTTATTTATGGAAAAAACAAAAAAAGTCGTGTCGATTTCTTTCTTCCTAGCAGTCAAAAAAATATTTATTTAGAAGTAAAAAATGTCACTTGGGCGCAAGGCAAACTAGCTTTATTTCCCGATACAGTAACGACGAGAGGACAAAAACATTTGCAAGAGTTAGTCGAATTACTACCCGAATTTCGTTCAGTAATGCTTTATTTTATCAATCGCAGCGATTGTACCAGCTTTGCTCCGGGAGAAATTGCCGATCCTGTTTACGGAGAATTATTGCGTCAGGCGATCGCGCGAGGGTTAGAAGTTTTACCTCTACGCTTTGAAGTTACGCCCAAAGCAATCTCCTATTTAGGAAAAGCAGATTTGTTGCTCCAACAACCCGATCCCCAACCAAAGAAAATTAAACAGGAGAGAGAATTAAGTTAGACAATAGTAAAATAAAATAATTAGCGTTCAATAGCTGAGATCGTGTCCGGTAAAATACCAAGAAAATCTTGATTATGCCCCGAAAAGTAAAATCGCGGGAGAAATAAACTTTCCCAACGCGGGTTAACTTTTGGGACAGGAAATTTGTCGGAAATGATTTTCTACATCGGGAGCATTAATGACACAAAAAATTAACAACCTACTTATTTATCTACTATTGCTACTGACAGGGATAGCAGGGTGCAATTCCGTTGTCCCTCAAGCCCAAGAAACTAAAGCCCAGATAGAAATTCCTCAAGCAAGTTGGCACGAAATCTCCGGTAACGGAGTTGTTTTAGAATTACCTCAAGATTATTTTGGTGGGAATCCTCGCACAGAAATCGACGAAATTACTAGCCAACTGAAAACGATCGCTCCCATTTACGAAGAAAAAATTACCGAAATCAAACAAAACTCTCACGCGATCGCGCTTTTAGCTTTCGATCGTACCAGTGGAAAAGCCCAAATCCCCACAAATGTCAATATCACTACAGATCGCTCTGCTCCAGAGGAGACAATAGAAGATTATTTGGATCGGCTAACTACTCAACTATCCTCGCTGTATCGTATTCAGGATCAAAAGTTGCTCTCTCTAGAAGATTATCAAGCCGGACGTATTGTCGCGGAAGCGGAAATCAATCAAACTAGGATCAAACAACTTTTCTATACTATTAAAAATGACGATACTTTTTGGATCGTTACCTATACGACCACAGCAGAGCAATTTGAGCGACGCTTGCCAGATTTCGAGAAAAGCATGAGGACTTTGAAAATTACCTCTTGAATAACTATGGTTCGATTGCTAATTGCTCGATGACCAAGAAAGAATAAGAAGGACAGCGATCGTGCAGCTTAAGCAAGTCATTATCGTACACAAAGCAGGAAGTTCCCAAGGTAAAGCTTGGGCGGAAAAATGTGCCGCTTTTCTAGAAGCACGTTCTTGTCAAGTATTGATGGGACCGAGTGGTTTTAAGGATAATCCTTATCCGGTGTTTCTCGCTTCTAGCCATTCGCAAATCGATTTAGGAATAGTCTTAGGTGGTGATGGGAGTGCGCTAGCCGCCGCGAGGCATTTAGCCCCCGAAGGAATTCCCATTTTGGCAGTTAACGTCGGCGGACATCTTGGTTTTCTTACCGAACCTTTTGAGGAGTTTAAGGATTTCGAGCAAGTTTTGGATCGTTTGCAAGAAGATCGCTATGCAGTTCAAAGGCGAATGATGTTGCAAGCACGTTTATTATCAGGCGATCGCCTCGAACCTGAATTTGAAAGCGATCGCTTTCTCTGTCTTAATGAAATGTGTATTAAACCTGCTAGCATCGACCGAATGCCCACGTCAATCTTAGAAATGGAGGTTGATGGGGAGGTAGTCGATCAATATCACGGTGATGGCTTATTGGTAGCGACTCCTACAGGTTCGACTTGTTATACTGCTTCGGCTAATGGTTCGATTATGCACCCAGGAATGGAGGCGATCGCCATTACTCCAATTTGTCCTCTAAGTCTTTCTAGTCGCTCTTTGATTCTACCTTCGGGTTCGGTAGTTAATGTTTGGCCTCTCGGAGACTACGAACTGAATACTAAACTTTGGACTGACGGCGTTTTAGCTACCAGTATTTGGCCCGGACAGCGTGTTTCTGTCCGCATGGCTGATTGTCAAGCTAAATTTATTATTCTTCGCGAAAATCACTCTTTTTACCAAACTCTACGCGAAAAATTACAATGGGCGGGAGCGAGAGTCCCCTACACTGAAAGTTACCGCATTAATGGGAAATGAGGGGACTGGGGACTGGGGACTGGGGACTGGGGACTGGGGACAGGGGACTGGGGACTGGGGACAGGGGACTGGGGATTGGGGACTGGGGACTGGGGATTGGGAGACAAGACAAACTGATGCGGCTACGTGATAACTAAAAAAGCCTGCCACCCCTAATTGGTGACAGGCTTTTTTTGCTTAGTGGCGGGAGGCGGATTTGAACCACCGACCTTCGGGTTATGAGCCCGACGAGCTACCAGACTGCTCTATCCCGCGTCGCCTTTCTTACTATAACAAACAGTAAGCTAGATGACAACTTTTATACCAAATTAATTTGTATCGGTCAGAAATCTTGGGGATTGGGGATTGGGGATTGGGGATTGGGGATTGGGGATTGGGGATTGGGGATTGGGGATTGGGGATTGGGGATTGGGGATTGGGGGGACAACGGGGATAAACTTGTAACTGATAACTGTTCCCTGCTAACTGATAACTGTTCCCTGATAACTGATAACTGTTCCCTGTTCACTGAAAAAGCCTGCCACCTTGAACCAGTGACAGGCTTTTCCTGATGAGTAACGGGAGGCGGATTTGAACCACCGACCTTCGGGTTATGAGCCCGACGAGCTACCAGACTGCTCTATCCCGCGTCGTTTTTCTTAGTATAACAAACAAGTAAGCTAAATAACAACTTTTATCCCAAATTAGTTTGCATCGGACAGAAATCTTAAAGCATCGAGAGTTCGCCCATCACTTCCAAACGCTTATACTTACCCAGATTCATAAACATTTCTGCTAGCTCTTCGGATACAGAAGGACTAATCCAGCCAACTTGCCTGAGTAAATGAATTGCGACAGCATATTTAGCTCGTTTTGCACCGTCAGCCACTTTAATAGCTAAACCCATACCCTCGCCAACTCGCCCAATACATTGAATACCTTCTGCGCCCGACTTACTCACCAATTCACCTTCAGTTAAACGCATTAACTCAGTATCAAAAGCACCGTCTCCAGCTACCATCCTTGGATGATAAGTCATCGCCCGGACAATTCGTTCGAGATCTAAACTATTTCCCGACGCTAGTTGAGCATATAGTCCCGCCATTTGTCCTAGCTCCAGAAAATAAGTTGGCGCACCGCAGTCATCGTGGGCGCTAATAAACTCTTCTCCGGGCATCCGGAGTAACTCAGCTATTTTGCTCAAAATTAACTTTTGCACTGGGCGATCGCGCTGTAAATAGTCTTCGAGAGACCATTGACGTTGTTTGCAGACAGCTAACATTCCCGCGTGTTTTCCCGAACAATTATGTTGCAGTGGGCTTTGAGCATTAGCTGGAATCGGACACTGAAGGGCGCTAGGATCGAGATCGCAACGCCAAAGAATATTAAATACCTGTCGAGCTTGTTCTACCGTACCTTGGTGAGAACTACAGATAATCGCTAAATCTTTGTCAGTGAGATTGTAACGTTCTGGGATACCAGAAGTAACCACTGCCAAAGCCTGGAAAGGTTTCAATGCCGAACGGACGAAGGAAGCAGTTGCGGCATTACCTGCTACTGATAAGACACGCCCTCGCTCGTCACAAACTGCGGCAGTAACGCGATGGGTGGATTCAACAATTCCTTCCCGCAGTAAATGAACTTCTAGTTCTGGTGCTTGAGTTCTTTTTCCCCTTGTCATGCGTTCGTTTTTAACATTTTTGATCTGATGAAATCGAAGTCTTTGTTACAATTTTTAACTTGCCTACAGTAACCAAAGTAAACTACCACTAACGATGAGCAAGGTAAAAATAGCGAAAGTTTGCTCTAAGCGAAGCAAAACTGGCTGAACTTGGTAAGAAACAATCAGGCGATCGCGTTCTAAGACTTCAGTTGGTTTTTGCCAGCTTTGACCATCGTACCAGCCGGACTCTTCATAAAATACCGTTTCTGTTTGAAGGCGATCGCGAATGTAGCGCCAGCCTAAGTATAGCCGCAGGACAATCAGTGTCACCAATGCCCCTGCACCAGCCGCACCGCAAAGGGCAAATTTAAGCGGATCTTTTTCTGGTGTAAAACTAGCCGCCGCGATCGGTCCAGCGACAATCCAGCCCCACAGCCAAACCCAAGCTAATTTCCGCCAATAAGCTAATAAATCAAGTTTTGCCCAACTATAAAACCAAGAATCTTTTAATTGTTCGTACTCATTCAGTGGTTGTTGTTCGCTGGGAACCGGACAAACAGAAACAAAAGATTGCTTCATTGATTATTGCTCCCACTACCTTCGAGACTAGAAAATTCTAGTTTTTCAGCGTGTCCCCAAAAAGCTTCCAGGTTGTAATATTCCCTTTCTTTAGGCAGCATAATGTGAACGATGACTTCACCGTAATCTAGTAACACCCAACTTCCTTCAGTTTGTCCTTCGATTCGCAGGGGACGACGCTGCCAATTTTCTGCGACCTTTTCTTGAATCAAGTCAGAAATAGCGCGTACCTGCGCCTTAGAATAACCCGTTACAAGGGTGAAGTAATCAGCGATATAGGAAACTTCTTCAACACCCAGGATAACTATATCCCCTGCTTTGCGGTCATCTGCGGCGGCTGCAATAGTCATCGCTAGGTTTTTGCTGGTATCCTGTTCTCTTGCCTCACGGGCGATCGCGGTAGGCGAATATTTATTGAGATTGTGTTGATGATTTTCTGACATTCAATCTTTAAATTACTAAACTTTTTCAGCTTCAAGGAAAGTCTCTTAAGCGATCGGTTGCTGATGCTTTCTATGATAGTAGCGATCGCTTGTTTGTTAGTCAGCTTGAAGCAGATTTTTATTTTTGGCTAGTTTTATCTTAGCTAAAGCCCAATTACGAGTAAAAATCGTACGCGGATGAATCGCTCGTTTCTTCGCGAGTAAATGACGTAGACAGAGATCGCTGGTTTGCCAAACAGCTTGATACAAATTTTTCCGACTGACTTGACGGATTGCCTCTAGTTCTGCACTTTCGCCTCTACTTGGCTCTAAGGCATCAGCTACATAAAGAATACAACTTAGGTCACTCATCTCAGCATTTCCCAAAGTATGATTGCGGATTGCGGCTAAAACTTCTTCATCCTCAACACCAAATTTATCTCTGGCGATAATCGCACTCACATCGGCGTGCAATAAGTGAGGATTAGCCTCGCAGATCGAATCTATGGCTATTTTTTCTGCACGAGCAATTTCTAATAAGCGAGTAGGCGGAAAATATTTTGCCAAATCATGTAGCAAACCTGCTTTGGCTGCTTTTTGCTCGTCCAACTGGTAACATCGAGCTAAATCTGAAGCCATATTTTCTACGCCCTGGATATGGATTATTCTTGAAGCAGGTACATTGTCTGCTAACCAGGCTAATACCTGTTCGCGCTGACAAGCCATAAAATTTTTTCGCTGCAAAATTGTTTTTATTGTAGATCAACCTTGAGTAACAGCTAGAAAAAGTTGCTCATAGCGTTCTAAAGCCGACTCAAACGAATAATTAGCGATCGCGTGTTCTCGGCTTTGCTTACCCAATTGAGCTACTTTCTCTGGATTGAAATATAATTCTTTAATTGCATTGGCAAGTGCCTGGGGATCTTCGGGCGGAACCACAATCCCCCCTCCACTAGCTTTAATTGCCTTAGCAGCAGTCCCCGTGGCTGGAACAGAAGCGATAATTGCTCGACCACTAGCTAACAACACTTGGATTTTAGAAGGCATATTAAAAGCAATTACGTTGCGCTTTTGCACCACTAAACCAATATCCGCCGCCGCTAACATTTCTGGTAGTCGAGGGCGGGGTTGAAAAGGTAAAAGTAAGACATTATCCGCACCACATCGCTTACACCGTCGTTCCAGTCTGGCTAAAGCTTTTTCCTCGCCAACAATCACAAATTCGATCTTTTCGAGATCTCGTAACTGACTAGCTGCTTCAATAACAGTTTCTAAACCTTGAGTCAGGGCAATATTTCCTGAATACATAATGACAAACTTACCTTCTAGGTAATGTTCTTGACGAAAGGTATTGTTTTCCTCCGGTAAGGGTTTAATAAAGTTAACATTTACCCAGTTAGGAATCAGCGTAATTTTCTCTGCGGGAACTTTTTTCATCAGGAGATTATCCACAAAACCTTCAGAAATCACGCTGATTTTTGTAGCAATGCGATAGGCAAATTTTTCTAAACCTTCAAAAATGCGAATTAGTTTTTTGTTTGTCAGTAGTCCCACATGAACAGCAGCATCGGGAAGAATATCCTGAAGATTTAAAACTACTGGAACCTGATACAACCATCCCAACACTGCCGCAGGTACGCCCACTGGTAGTCCCGGTACTGTCAGCAGAATTACATCTGGACGAGGACCAAAGAGTGCTTGGATAAAGCTAAGAATCACAAAACTAATTTCAAATAAGGCTCGATTGCGAAAATTTCTTTGCGGACTAGCCCTCACGTAACAGCGCTGTACTTTAACGCCATTAAGTTGTTCGGTGAGATACAATTTGCCTTTGTATTCATCATAAATTTCGCTGTTTGGATACCAAGGCATAGCGGTGACTACTCGCACTTGATGACCCCGTTTGACTAAACCTTCTGCTAGTTCCGTCATTAACGGGGCAATACCGATTGGTTCTGGGTAGTAGTTGTAGGAATAAATGAGGATGCGCATACTACAGTCTAGGTCGATTTGTTGATTTTTGGTCAGCAAGAATAGTCACCCGATTACAGGGTACCCACACTGTTGCAAGACGATCGCATTGGTGAAAGTAAAATTTGGCATTCTTTAACAACTTATAAAGATTAGTTAGATTTTTGGGTTTTAGCTTTCTGTTGACTTATACTTGCCCCAGAACTAGAGATCGGGTAATTTATTCTCCCTAACAATAAAAAACCTGTCTGTTGGGATAGGGAACTTTTCTGGTTACAAGTCAAAATTAAAAGCATTGGTGATGACAATTAGTATGTTTATGAAGTTCTTTAAACGTTTGCCAAAAATTTTTGCTCCTTTATTGCTAGCTGCCTTGCTATTATTTACTGCTTGTGCTAGCGAACCTCCTTCTCGTTTCGATCGAGCTCAACAAGAAAGCACTCAACGGGGTGCTAGTTCTGTTTCTCAAGAATCGGTAGCTGGCGGTCAATTTAACAAGTTTTTCCCGAAAGCTGCGGGAGGTTACGATCTGGTTTACACCCAAGAGAAAAAAGGTTTTGCCGAAGCGAAACTGAAACGCGATGGTCAGGAAGTGGCAGTGTTATCAATTTCTGATACTGTTAATAATCCTAGTGCTACCAACAAGTTTGAGAATAGCAATCAGACAATCGCTGGCTATCCAGCAGCTAGTCAAGGAAGTACGGGTACTGCGATTTTAGTATCCAATCGCTACCAAGTGAAAGTACAAAGCCGCGATCCAGCTTTTAGCGCTAGCGATCGCCTTGATTGGTTAACTAAATTTGACCTGAGCAGTTTGGCTCGATTGCAATAACTAACTGCTTTCATTAAAACAACCTCTTCTCAAAAAAATCATTACATACTGCGTTTAAGGAGTAATTCAAGTGAGCGAAGCAATTTTTCGCTTGGTTGACGATCTACCAACCAATAATTTAACAGTTCGTGCTTTAAGAGCGCTCGATTTTATCGTTCCCGGTCATTGGGATAATACGGTTGGTTTTGAAAATACGATCCGTAAAGTCACGGGCGAAACTGATGAAGAACTAATTCAGCAAATCGGCGATCGCGCGATCTGGCTTTATAATGACAAATCTCAAGGTTATCAGCGAGCAATGTGGCTCTATCGCACTGTCGATCGTACTGATAAAGCTTTGGCAACTGCTGCTTTGGCTAATAAAGTTGGAGACAAAATTCCTTTAATTGGTGGGCTTCTCAATCGCGTTACGCCGAAGGCTGATAAAGCTCAATCAATCGACCTTGCTCTTAAGTTAGTGGTTGAGTTAGTTGCTTTCTGTCAAATCAATGGCATTCCTGGAGACAGTATTGGCGATTTTGTCAAGTCCTTGGGCGAATATAGTGGCGAATCTTTGATGCGAATGGCGGCTTTAGTTTGTTTTGATGGTTTAATTCCTCTCGGACCTGATTTCATTAAGCAAACACAAGCGACGATCGACCGCATTAGTCCGCGAGATTTAGAAGAGAATGCTACTTTTTCCCAAGTTAGTGATTCGATTCCTGGAGAAAATAGCTCAGGGAAATTAAACTTTATCGGTCGTAGCTTCGACTCGGTAAAAGGCTGGATGGGTGGTTTCGTAAATAATCATAATTTGACTCCGCAAAAAGTTGCCAACCAACTACAAAATTTTGTCGAATTTTCCGACGATAAGTTAGACTATTTGGCTGCTTTCCTCGACTTAAGTACCAACTACTACGAACATACAGGAACCCAAACTTTGGCTCGTCGGTTAATTGAAAGAGCGGCGGCAGAAATTTAAAGCAAAATTTTTCTAGTAGTGGGCTAAACAATTCACCCACTACTAAGTTGTTAACGGTTTGATTAACCAAGATTTTTCCGCAAAATTAGACAATTACGTCGGTTAGGCATTCGGATGTATTTAACTTTGTCCATTACTTCGTGCATAAAAATAAGTCCTCTGCCTCCCTCTTTCATCAAGGGTTCGCTATTGTCTAATTTTTGAGTGTGAAGTTGGGCTTTCAAATTGAAAGGTTTTCCCCAATCGTAAATACGGATTTCGAGATAGTTAGTCAGAATAGTTACTTCCAAATCGATCGCCGTAGTTGGAGGTAGATCGGAATGAGCGTGGAGAACCGCATTGGTAAAACCCTCAGTGAGAGCCAACTTGCACTGCCACAAACATTCTTCAGGTAAAAATGGTGCAGTAGTTTCTTCAAACCAAGATAAAACTCGGTTTAATTCCGTTATTTCAGTCTGCACCTGGAAGTGTAAATTTTGCCTCGGTTGACGATTAAGCAATAGTTGAAACCGTTGCTCGGGAATTGATTTAATAAGCACCACTATTTTTCCGAAACAAGATCAAAATTGTTTTCGCAATCAGTTTAAAGTCGTACATTAGGCTCCAATTTTGCTGATAACGGAGGTCGAGTTCGATCACATCTTCAAAATTTTTTACTTGCGATCGCCCGTTGACTTGCCACTCACCTGTCATTCCTGGCTTAACATCTAAACGTTGCCATGCGGGAACTTCATAGATATCAACTTCGTTGGGAGTTGGTGGTCTGGTACCGACCAAACTCATTTCTCCTTTAAGAACGTTCCAGAATTGAGGCAGTTCGTCGAGACTGGTACGTCTTAAGAAGCGCCCAACACGAGTAACGCGGGGATCGTTTTCGTTTTTGAAAATTGCACCACTGGCTTGATTCTTGACTTTAGCTTTCATCGCTTCGGCGTTGACGCACATCGAGCGAAATTTCCAAATTTTAAATCGCTTACCCATCCAACCGCAGCGAGTTTGTCCAAAAAAAAGTGGTCCTGGACTATCGATCTCGATGGCGATCGCGATCGGGATTAATAACACCCCGGTAATTGCTAAACCGATGATACTGCCAACAATATCTATACTTCGTTTTACCCAGGAACGTACCGAAGGATGAGTAGTGGGTAGATGCTTCTCTGATAATTTTTTGGGACTTGCGCTGGGATCTTGGACGGGGGATTTGATGGTTAAAGTCCGATCCAGTCCGGTGATCGATAAAACTGCCATCATTGGCGGATGCACGTTCTGAAGTATTAATTTTATCTCTTTTTCCCGAGCAAGTTTAAGATTACTTACTAAGGCACCAATCCCACTGCTGTCTATGAATGTGGTTTTGTTACAATCAAGAACAATTTGTTCTGGAAGTGCATCTTTCAAAAGCAGTAAATGTTGAAAGGCTTTCTTAAAGGCAACTGCTTCTAGTACCGCAATTCTGTGTGGCAGTTCCATGACCGCAGTGTCCTCAAAGAAAGTAATGGGGAAATCTACTTCTGGAGTTTGACTAATCATCAGCAACCCGCTACTTACTCTGGCTCATTTCCTATCCTGACCTATATTTGGTCTCAATCTCACCTACTTCATCAAAACTTTTCACTAATTTACTAATTTAAAGGTACTTTATTTTACCTATGACTGAGTTAACTGAGCAAAAGGCTCGACTGGTAGAACTTTTCAGTGCAATTCAAGGTGAAGGATTCAATGTTGGTTCGCGGCAAATTTTTATCCGTTTTGCTGTCTGCGACTTGCGCTGTCACTTTTGTGATAGTGCTAATACTTGGAGCGTTCCTTCTACTTGTCGGATTGAGAAAACCCCTGGACTGCGCGATTTTGAAATTCACTCTAACCCAGTGAAGCTACTAACGTTACTCAATTGGGTCGAAAGACAAAATTTACCTCGATTGCATGACAGTGTTAGTCTTACTGGGGGCGAACCGCTTTTACACGCTCGCTTTTTGCAGGAGTTTCTGCCGAAGCTCAAAGATGTTACTCAACTATCAGTTTATTTGGAAACTGGCGGTCATCGCTCACAAGAGTTATCTTTAGTTTTGCCCTACTTAAATTCCGTGGGTATGGATATTAAACTACCAAGTGTGAGTGGAGAAGAACATTGGCAAAGTCACCGCTTGTTTTTGCAACGGTGTTTTGATGCTTCGGTGCAGGTTTTTGTGAAGTTAATTATTTCCGATCGCACTAATCCGGATGAGTTAATTCAGGCGGCAGAACTAGTGGCTGCGGTTAGTCCGGAAATTCCGGTGTTTTTGCAGCCAGTAACTTCTTTGCAAGTACCTTTGGCAGCCGGGGCGGTACTTCCTCCTTCTCCAGAGCAAGTTCTGGCTTGGCAAAAGTTAATGAAAAACTTGCTCTTGTCGGTACGGGTAGTGCCACAAACCCATAAATATCTGGCTCAACTTTGAGTTCTGCCTTCTTTTTGTGCTTTCATTTGGGCTTTGGCTTTGGCGGCGCTACGTCGCAAGGCTTGCAGTCTGGCTTCGTATTTTTTCCGTTGCCGACGACCGGGGGTTTGCTCGATTAGGGTTTTTAAGGCGCTGCCAAGGCTCTTATAGGCGTTAGGGAGAGTGTAATTAAAGCGGGTTGCTAGGGCGATCGCTTTTTCGTCTGCTTCGATGGCTTCTTGTAAGGTTCTCTCTCCGTTATTTTTCTGCCAGAGTCGGTAGCCGGAAATGCCGCATAAGGCTAGGGCTAACAAGAGTAACAGTCCGTCTTGTACCCAGAGTTCGCCGACTGCGCCGCCTAATCCGATGGCTAAGGCTGCCATCTCCCATCCTTCTCTGGGAATCGTATCGTTTTGAATCCGGGCAACTTCGTGCCAAAATACGAGGTTGCGCTGGTCAATGGCAAGGTTTTCCCATTTGGCAAGGTCGATTTGGATTTCCACCTCGTCTCTGCCGATTTCTTCACAGCGAATTAAGGGTGGGTTGATTTCTGTGGTTGCTTCTACCATGACCCAACTTTGCAATTCCGGCGGTAATAAGGTTTTTAAGCGCCGGAGTTCGCTCATTTCGGCTCTAGCAGAATAGGTTGCATAAGATGTCATAAATCTGTCTTGTACTTCCTCAAACAAACATGAATATTATTTAGTATCTTAGCGGTCTGGATCGACACAGACACGCCTTTTCTTGACTTTAGCAATGATTTGTGGTTTTGAGGTGGTCTGCTTTTCCCTACCTGGTTTTCTTGTTTGGTGAAATTAGGTTATTTTGGCTGAATAGGTTGAATATTTAAGAGCATTTCCAGTTTATCGGCTCGATTGACTCTTTTTCAACTTTTCCTGCTTGGATTTAGTCGAGATTGGCAAATCAAAGTTATTGGCAACCTTGACAATTTTCTAAAAATATGTGAATGCTTAGTTCAATTTTTCTAAGTGACTGAGAGCGAGTTGATAGTTAGCAAGATCTCCTTGCTGACGGAAAAGTTGTGCAGCTTTTTCTAAATCGTCGATCGCTTGGGGATTTTGTTGTAGCTCGAAGCGGACATTCGCGCGATTGTAGTAAGCAAAAGCGTCGTTAGGCTGAAGTTCGATCGCTTGAGTGTAGTCAGCGATCGCGCCAATTCGATCGCCAATCGCGCGACGGGCGTTGCCTCGGTTGTTATAAGCTTCGATATAATCGGGGATGAGTTGAAGCGCGGCGGTATAGTCAGCGATCGCGGCTCGAGTCTCTCCCATTTCGTAACGGGTAACGCCACGGTTATAATAAGCTTTAGCTAAGTCAGACTTACTGGGTTTGAGTTCGATAACTTTGGTATAGTCAGCGATCGCACCTTGATAATCTTTTCTTTCTGTCAAAGCAGCACCGCGACTCAGATAAGCTAACGCGAGATTCGGTGCTAACTCGATCGCCTTGGTATAATCATCGATGGCGCTTTGATAATTTTCTAAATTAAAATAGGCATTACCGCGATTGTAGTAAGCCGCCGTATAATTAGATTCGACACGAATGGCTTGAGTGTAATCGGCGATCGCCGCACGCTCATCGCCCATTTCAAAACGAGCATTACCCCGATTATTGTAAGCCGCCGCATAATCAGGTTTCAACTCCAAAGCTCGAGCGAAATCCGCGATCGCTGCTTGATTATCGCCTTGGCTAGAATAAACAGTACCTCGGTTATAGTAAACCCAAGGATGAGGTTTAATTTTAATTGCCTGAGTATAAGCAGAAATTGCTTCCTGGTTTCGCTTTAACTCTTGAAGTACCTCTCCGCGCAAAGCATGAAGTGCAAAGTCACCAGGACTAATCGCGATCGCTGCTTGAAAAGATTTTAAAGCTTCTTGATCGGCATTTAAACCAATTAAAGCCTGACCTTTACCACGCCAAGCAGGAGCAAACTCCTGTTTACTTTGAGCAATTGCTTGCTCAAAAGCAATTACTGCTTCTCGATAGCGTTTTTGAAACCTCAGAGTTAATCCCTTGGCATACCAAGCTTGATAAAGTTGAGGATTAAGAGCGATCGCGCGATCGAAAGCCAAAATTGCTTCATCATATTGTTCCAAGCGCCAAAGCTTATTACCATAATTCAACCAGGCGATCGCGTCTTGACTATCTTGCGGAACTTGCAGTTTATCTAACAAAGATTCATTAAGTCGGGTAATTTCCTGTCCTGTCAAGGTTGGTGGAAGTGAATTTTCTACTTCTAACCACTCTGAGTGAATTTCGATCTCATCTAACGAACTTAAAAAACTGCTCACGGGCACGCCGAGACTATAACCTAATTGAATTTGTCGTCCCCATCCAGCTTCGTTATTTCCAACTTCTCCTTCTGCTCGTCCGTGAATACCAATTACCCTTCCCAGAGTATCTAACACCGGACCGCCACTCATTCCCGGCTCGGTAATATTGCTATAAAGTAATTCGTAACCATAAGTAAGAGAAAAAGAATCCTGCGCTCGAATCGCTCCCCACTCATCACTAAAAAGCAAACCCGCCGTAAACAAACGATTTGGTTGGTTATTTTTTAACTTGGATGCGGGCCATCCAGAAAGATAAACAAAACTTGATTCCTCTTGGCGATCGTAGTTGGCGAGAGTAGCAACTTGATAAGGTTGTTCGCTCACAAACTCTAACACTGCTAAATCCAATCCTGGCAACCTTTTTAGCCGATCTTTTTTCACTGGATAGCACCTGCCATCAGGAGTCATAACTTGGTATTTTGAACCCGAGCGAACAACGTGTTCGGCAGTAAGAATATAGTAAGAGTTATTTTGGCGAGCAACAATTACACCCGATCCATTACTTTTATTACCTGAAATTAAGACAGTAATTTCTTGAGCAATATCATCAACTTTATCGGTAAGATGAGCAGGGGCAAATTCGGGAAGTAAAGGAGGAAGATCGTTTTCTGCTCGAGAAGCATTTTCCATTGCCTCAACTACAGTTTTAATCGGCAATCCCCAACTGAGGCGAATCATCTCCTCTCTTTGGTTTATTGAAGGTAACTCACCATTGGCAAATACATAAGGATTGCCCCAAAGTGGATAAGCCAGAATACCATTAAGCCCAATAACTTTGCCTTGACTATTAAGTATTGGTCCACCACTCATTCCTTTTTGGATTTCATTGCTATAGCCAATTTCATAGCCTCCTTGTAGAGCTTGCTCTGACAACCAAGATATTTTCCCGGTTGTCAAAACTAATTCCTGGCTATCGAAAGAAAAACCCGCCGCAACAATTGTTTGATTTGCTCCTATGGGCGAGGCTTGTCCCAGTTTTGCTATTGAATAATCTTCTTCGGCTTTAAATGTCAATAAACCAAAATCTTTGTCAGGAAAAGCGATCTCCTCCATCACTGTTGCTTGATGAAGTTTACCATCGGGTGTTTGAATGCGATAGTTTTGTCCTACTGCTAAGACATGAGCCGTAGTAATTACGGTGTAGACTCGATCGACTCGATTAACTATCAAACCCGAACCACCACTGCTTCCCGCGATTACTTTCACCGTAATTGCTCTAGCTAGCTCCCTTAACTCACTCAAAGACAGTTGGCTAGAAAATTCGAGCTGTTCGCATTGAGAAGTCAATATCTGCCGATTCAGTCTAATATTGTTGATTAGACTAATAACACCAATATAGGCAACGGCGATCGCTGCACCAGAGGCAAACAATACTATTCGGCTACGCTTCATCTTCGTCGTGCTAAAAAGTTTTAGGTAAGAGCGATCGCTACTACCATTTTGCTCATCATGAACAGATACATTCCTGTCTTCTTAACCGCGCCCTTTTGTCCGGAACTATTTCTCTGTTTCAAACATCTTCAGTGTTTACACCTAGTTATTGTTTGACAGCGATTCAGAGTATCTATCTTTCTCTACAAAATGATTAACAAGTTTTTGGCTAACTAGCGCTTTACTTGCTCGCCATTTTGAATCAGAAAATTTCCTCCCCAGAGAATTTTAACACTTTCTAGGCGGTCTCAAAAACCTCAATCGGTAGTTTTACCTAATTCGTTTCTTTGGGAGCAGTTTCGAGGAATTTGTGAAAATCGATATAAATTTGGCTTTCTCCGGAACTTTGTTTGAGGGGGTTTAAGCCAAATTTACCAATGTCAAACAGTCCTTGAATCACGCGGCTGGCACTTTCTCCTGGTTGTAGCGTAAATAATACCCCGTCACAAGGCCCACCATAGGCACTGGAGACGCAAATTACTTCTTGACGTTCGATAATTCCTGTGGTGATGTAATTAAGGATACCTAATTGGTAATACTTTTGGAAACGTTGAGAAACTTGATTGCATCTTTTCTGCGGATGATAACCTGAGGAACTAAAATATTCAGAAACCCAGCGAATTACTGCTGTTTTTCCCTGAGACGTACTAGCTAATGTTGTTGGTACACCGTCGCTCGAAGCACCACAAAAAAATGCAATATTTCTAGTTGGTTCAGTTTGACACCCAGTAACACTAAGTTCAAGAGCTGTTAATGTTAAAAACGCGATCGCGGATCTAAGCTTCATTGCGATGCCAACCTATCATCAAGCAATTGGATTTATTCTAGTTATAACATGACTCTAGAGCCTGTCCAGTAAGGATTGCTGTTAATTTATTTTCCTAGCGATCGCGAAATTATACTTATTTAATTTAAATAAAAGTAGGATAAGTCGTTTAACTTATCCTACTCAAGGAGATTAGCGCGGAGAAACTTTTAAACCTTTGCTTCTTCTTTAACTAACTTATCCCAACCTAAATCTTTCAAAGAATTATTGCGACGCAGGGGACGAGTTACTAGTTCGAGAATATCGCGAGCATTAGTAAAGCCATGAATTTGAGCAAAAGTAAATTCAACTGACCATTTAGTATTGATACCTCGTGCTTCTAAAGGATTAGCATGAGCCATTCCTGTAATTACTAAATCTGGCTGCATTTCATGGATACGCTGCAACTGATTATAGTTATCGGGTTTTTCGATAATTTTTGGTGTCGGAACGCCCATTTCTTGACAAGTTTTTTGCAGGAAATCTAACTCGGCTTTTTGATAGCGTTTGTCCATATAAGGAATGCCAATTTCTGGTACTGTCATTCCACAACGAACTAAGAAACGAGCCAAAGAAATTTCCAACAAATTATCGCCCATAAAGAAGACAGATTTGCCGCGAATTAGTTTGAGATAGTCTTCTAAACTTTCCCAAATTTTTGCTTCTCTTTCCTCTAATCCTGTGGTTTCTACACCAAATACCGAGCAAATTTTTTCAATCCAAGCGCGAGTTCCATCGGGACCAATTGGAAATGGTGCGCCGATTAATTTACACTTGCGGCGACGCATTAAACTAGTAGCAGTACGGCTGAGAAAGGGGTTAACACCAGCAACATAATAACCTTCTTGAAGTACGGGTAATTCTGTGTAACGTTTTGAAGGTAGCCAACCAGAAACTTGAATTCCTTGTTTCTTTAATTCGAGGGTAAGATTGGTAACAACTGGATCGGGTAAAGAACCAAATAATACTAAAGGTGGACGATCTTTGTCTTCAGATTCTTCTTTAGTTTCTGATTTTTTCTTACCAAAACTAAGCAGTTTTTTAATTGAGTTGCGTTCTTCTTTTTCTTCTTCGGTAGCGGCTTGAGTAGGACAACGTTGCGCCATTGCAGCAAGTACGGTATCTTCTCCTTGGGTGAAGGCATAGTCCAAGCCATTAGCACGTGCAACTACAATCGGAATACCAATTTCAGCTTCTAGTTTCGGAGCTAAGCCTTCTAAGTCCATTTTAATAATTTCGGTGGTACAAGTACCAATCCAAACGATTACGCTGGGATTGCGATCGCGTTTTATTTGCAAGCACAATCTTTTTAATTCTTCGTAATCATTTAACTGGGCAGAAATATCACCTTCTTCTAATTCCGCCATTGCGTAACGAGGTTCGGCGAAAATCATTACTCCCATTGCATTTTGGAGGAAATAGCCACAGGTTTTGGTTCCGATAACTAAGAAGAAGCTATCTTCAATCTTTTGATAGAGCCACGCTACACAGCTAATCGGACAAAATGTGTGGTAATTTCCTGTTTCGCATTCAAAATCTAGTGCTTGGGGTTCTTGGGCTACAGTCATTTATTGTTCTCCTCTCTTAGATTTCTTAAATATTCTAATTCTGGATCGCTAGATAAATCGTCAATTTCTTCTTGTGCAGTTTGGGCTTTTTCTGCCGCTCTTTTTTCCAGTTCTTTTTCTGGATCAAAATGTAGTCCTAATGCTTCTACGACGCGATCGCGATTGTCTGAAACTAGAAAAAAGTGAAATAAGATTTCTGTTACTTTCGGCTCTAACGCACTAACTGCTCCGATAATTAAGTAAGAGTCAGGGCGATAACCACCATCAGGCGTTCCTACAATCCATTTGTAATTTTTAGTTCGTCGGAACCAAGATCGATTAGCTTGATAATAATCCAACCATTTATCTTTTAAAGTTGGCTTTAGTTCCTCAAGCAATCCCATAGTGTTCTCTCAGTGAAAATTTCCAGCGAACAGATACTATTTTTAACTATTCGCTGAAAACTGCTAACTCGCTTACACCATCATTAAATCGAGTTCTTCTTCTGCTTTAGCGGGTTGACCTTGTGGCGGATTGAGGTAAAAATCAGATAGCAATGAGAACAATTCGCGATCGGGTGCATCATTAGGTACAACACCTTCTGGTAAGGCTAAAATTTGGTCAGCAATGTTGAGATAATACTGACAAACAGGTTCTAAAGTAGGATCTGTTTCTGCCATCTCAAAGATAGTTTTACCTTTGACGCGGGAAACGCGAATGTCTTCAATTAAAGGCAGAATTTCTAAAACTGGCATTGGTACTGCTTCGATGTATTTGTCGATTAAATCGCGCTTTGAGGTACGATTGCCAATCAAACCTGCTAAACGTAAGGGGTGAGTGCGTGCTTTTTCGCGAATTGAGGCGGCGATACGATTCGCAGCAAATAAAGCGTCAAAACCATTATCGGTGACGATCGTGCAGTAGTCGGAATAGTTGAGGGGTGCTGCAAAACCGCCGCAAACTACGTCACCGAGTACGTCAAACAAAATTACGTCGTATTCGTCAAAGGCGTTCAGTTCTTTGAGCAATTTTACTGTTTCGCCGACGACGTAACCGCCGCAACCTGCTCCTGCGGGCGGTCCACCTGCTTCGACGCAATCGACTCCTCCATAACCTTTATAAATTACGTCTTCGGGCCAAATGTCTTCGTAGTGGAAGTCTTTTTCTTGCAGGGTGTCAATAATTGTGGGAATGAGAAATCCTGTCAAGGTAAAGGTGCTGTCGTGTTTGGGGTCGCAACCGATTTGTAGCACTTTTTTGCCGCGCCTGGCGAGAGCAACTGAAATGTTGCAGCTTGTTGTTGATTTGCCGATTCCGCCTTTTCCGTATACTGATAGTTTCACGTTTGGTGTTCTCCTAGATTGCGACGATCGAAGTTTGTTTGTTTATTGCCGTTAGTCGCTTTCCGACTCTGGTTAATGGGTTTTTGTTTATCTCGTTATTGGCATTATTGTCTAAGTTTCTCGGAAAGGAAAGGGGATGCTGATTTATTTTTGGGTTTAATTGAGCTTATGGTAAACCATGAAAGATTATTTTTCTGATAAATTAGCTTTATTAACTTTTAGTCTTTTAAAACGATTTTTTGATTACTTTGTTTACTTATTTATAAAAATGTGGTACAATAAACAAATAATGACTATCCTGGAAAATTTTCCCTGAAAAACAGTAGTAAAAATGAAGTTATGATTAGGATTAACTTGATTGACGAAAGTGACAGGCTGGTCAAAAAAATGCTCAAAACTGAGTTAGGGTAGTTAATTTGTCGCTTAAATAGATCGTGCGGGCAATCCTGTGGAGCGATCGCTCCTGAGATTTTGGCAGTTTATAAAGAATGGTTAATTTTTCTCGTTCAGTGATCCAAAAGCGGTTTCAGTAGAGTTGGAATAGACTAAGCGCGATCGCGCTACTCTACGAAGAAAATTCTCTGAAAAAACTGATATGAGCAGATCCCCAAACTCTGGAACGACTATCTTGCTATACATTTTAGGCATTGGTTTAGTCATCACTGCCATTTTGGTAGTCTTGAAAGGAACAGGCATTCTTGAGTGGATTCCCCCTTATGCAATCTGGGCTACAGCTTTATTTTCCATCGGTGCAGGCATTCTCTACGGAATTAATAGCTATCGTCGATGAAAAGAAATTTGTTTGACTACTATTGAGGTTAAATTTGTGAGTTCATCTCCCCGTCGCGACTCAGAATTGATTGCTTACGTCTTTTGGACTGTACTAACGATTACAATCCTTGTCTATATTCTCAGAGGATTTGGCGTTCTCACTTTCATCCCTGGAGGAATTATCTACTTCCTAATTTTGCTGTCCCTAATTACTGGAATCTGGTTTGGAGTAGAGAAAACCAAGCGTTTTTAAACAGTGAACAGTTACCAGTGAACAGTGAAAACCCCAATTCCTAATTCCCTCTTAGGGGCGATTAAAGGTCAGGTTAAGATTTATTACCGTTCTAGAGGCAGAGAAAAAATGCCTACGGAGGGTAAATTAAATATGGCTGAAGATTATCGCGCAGAAAGAACAGTATCTGCGGTATTTAAAGAAGAAAAACAGATAGATAATGTTGTTCGTCGCTTGCTAGATCGCAACATTCCCCAAGACCACATTTCCGTAATGGGGAAAAACTTTACTTCAAAAACGCGGATTTCCGGTTTTATCTCCAAGAAAGACGTAATTTTAGGCGGATTGCGAACGGGAGGGCTGTTTGGTTCCTTATTCGGTTCCGTACTGGCATTATTAACAGGAGTAGGAGCCTTGTGGATTCCCTTTGTGGGTTGGGTTGTTGCAGGAGGTCCAATTGGTGCAGTATTATTAGGGGCGGCTGGTGGCGCGATCGCTGGTGGTGCTGGGGCTGGTTTAGCTTCTGCTTTAGCAACTTTGGGAATGTCTAAGGACAAGGCAGCAGTTTATCAAACCCGTCTCGAAGCTGGAGAATTTCTCGTCATGGCAGAAGTTCCGGCTGGTAAATCAGGGGAAATTACTATGCTGATGGAAAGTGCTGGTGGGGAAGAAGTGTATACCAGTGAAATGACTTTACCACGTCCTTGTCCGGGAACTTGTAACTCTCCAGAAGACTTATCGCCCGAAGTGCGATCGCATCTCTCTTCCGAAGCACAACAAACCTTTATTGAACGCTATAACCAAGTTTTCCAGCAATCTCAAGACTCAATGGAAGCCGAACAAGCTGCATGGGAAACAATTTACCAGCAGTATGCAGAAGATGAAAATGGCATTTGGTCGAAGCAAAAAGTCACTGCTTAAAGACAAGGAACAATTTTGAGTAAAGAGACGTGAGATTTCACGTCTCTTTTGTTTTTTTTAGAGAAAAATTAGTATTGCCAAGGCAAAATCAGCTTACTTTCTACTAGCAGTTGACTGTCCTGGAGAGCCTTTGACAACCTGTTGATTTACCTGCGGTTCGTATAACTGCAAATAATTCCAGTAATTACCAAAAACTTGTTTAACGTAGTTTTTCGTCTCATAAAAAGGGATGCTTTCCACAAATTCGTCAAAATCTATTTCATCTTGATTGTCAAGCCATCTTCCCAGATTACCCTGACCAGCATTGTAACTGGCAACAGCGAGTAAAGAGTTATTTTGATAAGGACGATGAATTTCTTTCAAAAACCAAGTTCCCAGCTTGATACTATCTTGAGGATTTGTCAGAGAATATTTTTCTACCTGCAAATTTTTAGCTGCCCAATCCGCCGTACTAGGAAGCATTTGCATTAAACCCACTGCCCCAGCAGTAGATTTGATATCCTCTTCAAAGCGAGATTCTTGTCTCATAATCGAAATGACAAGTAAAGGATTAATATTACGTTGTTGAGCGAAACTGGTAATTTCTTCTTGATAGGGAAAGGGATAAAGAGCTTGCCAGTAAACAAGTTGTCTGCTTAACTTTTCATATTCAGCTTTTTCTTCTGGTTTCTCACGATCTTCTAAAGAAGCTATTTCCGAAATACCGTCTAAGTAATTATCTTGGTCGATTAACAACAAACCATTAGTAAACTGTTCGGCAACAGTTGGTTCAAGCTTGTTAGTAAATTCTCCTTGCCAAAGCACCCAAGCATACTCAGTTTGAGCTAGTTGATACAATTCTTTTAACGTCGGAGATCCCGCAGGTAACATGGGTCGTTCTTGAGGTATTTCTAAAGTAGGATTCAATTTAGCGATCGTCTTAAAATCTCCTACATCCCAACCCAACATCACTGCCGATCGCCAAGCATAATAAGATTGAGGATGATCGGCAATTACCTGCTCAAAAGCAGTGGTTGCGTCTGCGGTACGTCCTAGTTTGCTTGCCCATTTTCCTTCCCAAAAGCCAGCAATCCTCGCCCATTGACTATGAGGATTTTTGTCTGTCACTGGCTTAATCCATTCCCAGGCAGCTTGAATATCTCCTTGGGCAGATTTTCCTTGGGCTACTTGTAAACGATACTCAGCCGCAGCATCAGAATCGTCATATTTGGTAATTAATAATTGACGAGCTTCTGCTGCAGCTTTGGTACTATTGAGACGATCGAGAATTTTAGCTTTGGCTAAAAGTGCTTCACCTGCGCGATCGGGGAAGTTGGCAATTACCCGATCCAGGTAAGGTACTGCGTCTAAGTCGGGGACAATATCGGCAAGACGCAACAGGGCGGAGGCAGTTTCTTCGGCGTGAGGAAAATCTTTGCTCATTTGTTCGTAAGCTTGTTTAGCTTCTCTGAGTTTTTCGGCATATTCAAGTCCGAGAGCTTCCAAATAAGCATTCTTAGGCTTAGAATTGGCTTGGGCGTAAGCTGCGCTAGCTTGTCCATATTTGCGGTCTTTCCAATATCCCAGCCCAATTACTTCCCAATCTTCTAAACTGATAATCGGACGGTTGCCTTTACCTGTAGCCGTACTGTAATAAGCGACTAAGGTATCTAAGATTGAGATGGTTTCTGGGTCGTCAAAGGCATAGCGAGCTATTAATAATAAGAGTTCGGGGCGATCGCCATCTTCGGCAAGTTTTTCTCGCACTAGGGCTAAAACGCGAGGATGAGAAGGATATTTTTTCAGGGCTGTTTGCCAATATTTCCGGTGATCGGCGCTGAAGGCGTAGCTATGCTCTAGTCTCTCGCGCAGGGTAGGATTTTCCGGTAGTTTGGGGATAGCTAAATCTTTGTATTTCGAGTCTTTAGATAAGAGAACATAAAGAGCTTCTGCGGCTATGGGATGATTGTAATGATGCTGGAGTAAAGTTCTCCACGCTGAAAATGCTCCGGCTTTGTCATCAAGCAGTTCGTAAGCCTCGGCTCGTTTGTAGAGAATTTGGGGGGCTAAAACTCGATAATCCCATTCTAATTCTTCTAGCCAACGGATTGCTTCTTCTGGTTTATTTTGCTCAATTAAGTCTGACGCTAACAGATAACGGGCGCGATCGCGATCGAGAGATTGTTCGGCTTCAGACGCGATCGCCTTTAGCTGTGTGGCTCGTTCTGCGGGCGCTAGTTCAACCAGTTGTAACACTGGTGTGTGAACCCTTTTTCCCTGTAAAACTGGGCTTTGTTCTTGGAATGGAAGCCAATTTGTGAAAAGCCTTAGTTCTCGACTATATCTGCTAGCTAGTACAACTGAGGTAATTACTAGCACGCAAATTCCAGCACCAGTAGCCCACCGTAGTCGTCTTTGCCTCTGTTTATTTTTATATGGATTATAGCGGGAGAAAACTAGACGTGAATTTTTTCTGTTCATAGTACCTCGTGCGTGATTGACATCCCTTTTTGGTTTGAGTCAGGATGGCTAGGACGGGTGTGGCAATACTTGATTTTCAATTTGGACATCAAAGTCTTAATTTACCTATCTGGTTACCCCTAACTTCCGGAGATTATCAATCTTCTTGGGGGAAAACTAGAGGAGATTGTCAAACGATCGCTGTTCAGGTAGCGATCGCTAAGCGATCCTTGCGGTCAGCCCCTTCGGGCGCTGGGCTTTGCCCCCTTGCTACTCGCTCTTTAAGATTTTGGGAATTATCGTCCTGCCGAAATCCCCCTAAAATTTGTTTGAGTATTGACATTTTTTCTTTAATATGTATTACTACCAAGAACTGCACCAAAGTCACTAAGGCGAGCTTTATTGCTCTGAAAGCGGCGACATTGCCAGAAGATTTCCTACTTCTATTGTGCAACAGGACAACTTTTTCTCCTGAGCAATTTAAAAATATCGAACTACAACTTGTAAAATCGATCCCAGAGATGGAGCAAGCAAATATGTCAAAGTATGAGTGTAACGTTTGTGGATACGTTTACGATCCCGAAGTAGGCGATCGAGATAATGATATCGAACCGGGAACGACTTTTGAAAATTTACCTGACGATTGGGTTTGTCCTGTTTGTGGTGCAGGTAAAGAAGAATTTGAATCAGAATAGAAAATTTTTCAGGTAATTGCGTGAACGAACAACCTTTAAAGGTAATAGTTATTGGTGGTGGTGCAGCAGGATTTTTTGGCGCAATTACCTATGCTACTACCTATCCTGACGCTCAAGTTACTTTACTAGAAGCTGGACGCATCCCTTTAGCTAAGGTACGCATTTCTGGTGGTGGTAGGTGTAATGTTACTCATCATTGTTTCGATCCCGTCCAGTTAGTGCAAAATTACCCTAGAGGTGGAAAAGCACTTCGAGGTGCTTTTACTCGTTTTCAGCCCCAGGATACAGTTGCTTGGTTTGAAAACCACGGTGTAGAGTTAAAAACTGAGGCTGATGGGCGAATGTTTCCGGTTACGGATAATTCGGAATCTATTGTCAATTGTCTGCTAAAAGTAGCCAGAGAGGCAAAAGTTCAACTTCGTACTGGTGCAAAAGTAGAGTCAGTAGCAAAGCTTGACTCTGATTTTGAGATTGGGTTGAAAACAGGAGAAAAGTTAATATGTGAAATTGTTTTACTCGCTACGGGTAGCAATCCTACAGGTTATCGTTTTGCTCAATCTCTCGGTCATACTCTTGCTTCTCCAGTACCTTCTTTATTTACTTTTAATATTGTTGACCCTCGTTTGCAAGATTTAGCGGGAATTACTGTGGAAAAAGTAGATTTGCGATTAACTACAGGCAAAAAAAAGTTATCCCAAACAGGTGCTTTACTTATTACCCACTGGGGAATTAGCGGACCTGCTGTCTTAAAACTTTCTGCTTGGGGAGCAAGAATTTTACACGAACATAAATATCAAATGCTCTTGCAAATTAACTGGTTGCCTCAGTATAATTGGGAAAGCTTACGCGATTATTTATTAGCAACTAAAACTCAATATCCTCGCCGTCAAGTGACAACAATTTCCCCAGTTCCGTTACCGAAAAGACTTTGGCAGAGTTTGGTTATGCAATCTGGTATTTCCGAACAACAACGTTGGACAGAATTATCAAAAAAATCTTTAAATAATTTAGTCCGAGAATTAATTCAGGGAAGTTATCAAATTCAAGGAAAAGGTGTTTTTAAAGAAGAATTTGTTACCTGTGGGGGAGTTAATTTGCAAGAAATTAATTTTCAAACAATGGCTAGTAAACTTTGTCCGGGACTTTATTTTGCTGGCGAAATTCTCGATATTGATGGTGTTACTGGTGGCTTTAACTTTCAAAGTGCGTGGACTACAGGTTGGTTAGCAGGTCAAGCAATGGGAAAAAGATAATTATAAGAATAATTTAATTAGCTAGGGTGTGTTTAGATTTCCTGGTAATTATTTGACCAAAAAACACACCCTAGGAAAATTATTAACTATGAGGAATAATATTGGTCTACAAATTTTTGTAGTCCTGCATTATAACCTTGTCCAACAGCTTGAAATCGCCAAGAACCATCTTTTTTATATAAACGTCCAAATTCTACGGCTGTTTCTAAAGAAAAATCTTCTTCTAGTTGGTATTTAGCAACTTCTTTTTCGGTAGATAAGTCATAAATTCGGATATAAGAATTTCTGACTTGTCCAAAATTTTGTTTTCGTGATTCAGCTTCGTGAATAGTAACGACAAAGACTATTTCTGTAATTGAAGGATCTACTTTGGGTAGTTCAACTTCAATAGTTTCGTCATCACCACCACCTTCACCAGTGCGGTTATCTCCTTCAGATTTTACCGCACCATCGGGCGATTGTAAATTGTTGTAGAAAACAAAGTATTTTTCGCTAGGAATTTTTCCATTTGCTCCTAGCATAAATACAGAAACATCTAAGTCAAAATCTGCTCCTGTGTCGCTGACGTTGATATCCCATCCTAAACCAATTCCAGCATACTGTAAGCTAGGTGCCTCTTTGGATAAATCTACTCGCTGTCCTTTACTGAGGTTAATAGACATAATTCCTCTTGGGTTCTACAAGATAAATTTTAGCGAATTTGAGCGACAATTTAATTGTCTGTAAAATAAGTTGATAAGTTATTTAAGTAAATCTTAAGAATTTACCAGATTAAGGGTGAGTTAAGAAAAATTTTAATTTAATTGCTGGTAGAGTTTTTTGCTTGTATTTTATAACTTACCCACCCTAGACAAATCCGAGCTAGTTTTTGTTAACAGTTTTTAAGAATAAGAGTAGACTAAATCTTGTAAACTATTTACTCGGATACCTTCACCGATCGCTGTAACTTGCCAATCGTCATTTTGTCGGGAAACTTCTGCTAAAATCATGCCAGTTTTATCGGTGTAAGATTGTCCAGAAAGATTATAACGGGCAATTTCTCGATTGGTAATTGAATTGACGAGACGAACAAAAGCGTTATTTACTTGTCCAAAATTTTGCTCTCGTTCGAGACATTTATAAATATTAACGGTAAAGACAAGTTTAGTAATTTCTGGAGGAACTAAGGGTAAATTAACGATTACTTGTTCGTCGTCTCCTTCTCCTTCACCTGTGAGATTATCTCCTAAATGAGTAATTGCGCCGGAGGAGTGTTGAAGATTACCATAATAAATGACATTGCTGCGATCGCGTACTTTCCCTTGAGCATTTAAACATAACACAGAAGCATCAAGGTCAAAGTCAGCAGTGTTACTAAAAGCACCGAAAAGTCCCCCACGCTTCTGTTTAACTAAGTCCCAACCTAGTCCACACATTAATTGGGTTAAATCTGGTTCTTCTTTCTTGAGAGAGATCTGTTGTCCTTTCTGAAGATTAATAGTCATCGGAATTTAATGTATAGTTGGCAATGTTTTTATGCTACCTTTGCAAAAGAAAAATTGCTAACTAGAAATTTAGCGATCGCACCAAACGACAAACCTAACAATGAAATTTAGCGAACTGATCGAACAACTCGGAGATTTAGCGACTGAGTGCAATAGCCTTGGTGTTATGCCCGATTGTAACCCGAAAATTGTCGGAGTTACACCGGTGGATGCAGCTACACCTGATACCCTCAGCTACATTGAAGGGGGAAAATTTGCCGCAATGGTCAAGAAAACTGCTGCAACTGCTTTAATTGTGCCACAGGATGAGCAAATTCAGGCAGAAGCGACTCAAAGAGGTATTGCTTGGATTGCGACATCTCAGCCTAGATTACTTTTTGCAATGGCGATCGCACTTTTTTATCAGCCTTATCAACCAAGTCCTGGAATTCATCCTACCGCAGCGATCGCTCCTGGGGTGATTTTAGGGGAAAATGTTTATATTGGTGCTGGTGTGGTTATCGAAACTAAGGTCAAAATTGGTAATGGTGTTTCGATTCATCCGAATGTGGTGATTTATCCCGATGTGGAAATTGGATCTCGCACTACGTTACACGCTAATTGTACAATTCAAGAACGAACTCGCATCGGCAACCATTGTGTCATCCAAAATGGTGCAGTTATCGGTGCAGAAGGTTTTGGTTTTGTTCCAACTCCTCAAGGTTGGTACAAAATGGAACAATCGGGTTATGTCGTCTTAGAAGATAATGTCGAAGTTGGTTGTAATAGTACCATCGATCGTCCCGCCGTGGGCGAAACGAGAATTAAACGTAACACGAAACTAGACAATCTCGTGCATATCGGTCATGGTTGTACTGTGGGACAAAATTGTGCTTTTGCTGCTCAAGTTGGTTTGGCAGGTGGAGTTACAATTGGCAATGGTGTATTATTAGGCGGACAAACAGGAGTTGCTAATCAAGCGAAAGTTGGCGATCGCGCGATCGCTACCGCCAGAGCAGGTATTCATAGTAATATTGAACCTGGAGCAGTAGTTTCTGGCTATCCTGCTATTCCTCATCAAGTTTGGTTGAAAGCTTCTCTTCTCTTCAGTCGTCTCCCAGAAATTTATCAATTCTTTCGTAAATTTAAACGCGAAAAGTCGTAATTACTTAGCAATTATCAGCTAACATTTTCTCAGTTTTCAGGTAATTATAATTTCAGATTATACCGGAGAAGAGAAATTGCCTACAGAAAAACAAGCACTTGCTTCTGTCTTTATCTGTCAACTACTATCTAACTTGTTACAATCTATACATTTATTTCGTTATGACTCATTTCTGAAACAAGTGTATATAATAGCAGGTAAACAAGAAAGCATAGAAATAATTATTTTTGCAGATGGAAATTGGGAGTTTAACAATGACAACACCGAATTTTAAACAAATGAGTCGTTCTGAATTAAAGAAATATATTAGAAATAATCCTACAGATGAGCAAGCAATTCGAGAATTATTTGTCAACCGTCGCAACCCTAACGCTAAACGTTATCCTTACCCTTATGAGATGTCATTTGAAAAAGTAGAGACAATTTTTAAGGATAAAATTAACTCTATAGACTAGGTTTTTTGACAAGGAACTAAGATAAAATTAATCTAACTTTCAACATGAAACTCAAAGTAATTGTTAATCAAGCAGAAGAAGGAGGATATTGGGCTAAAGTACCTGCTTTACCTGGTTGTATCACTGAAGGTGACTCTTGGGAAGAATTAATGGTTAATCTCAAAGATGCAATTGAAGGCTGGTTAGAAGTTGCTAACACTATTCAAGAAACGGAAGCAGGAGAAAAAATTATTGAAATTGCTTTATGACATCTATTTCTGGTAAAAAATTATGTAAAATTTTAGAGAAAAAGGTTAACTTTTGAAACGAATTACAGTAAGTCATCACATTTATCAAAATTCTGGTACTAATCAAATCATTTCTGTTCCAGTTCACAGAAATCAAGATTTAAAAATTGGAACTTTGAAATCTTTGATGAAAGTGGCTGAGTTAACTGAAGAAGATTTAGAATAAATTTCACAAACTAAGAAAAAATAGTAATTCAATTACCATTAAATTTAATGTTATCAAATTTCACTTTGGCTCTCGCTGCAAAATTACTTGATAAACTTACAAATTCCTCGCTCAGAAGTCTTGACAAAATCGCAAAATTCTTGTACTAATTCTTCATCAGGAAAATCTGCTTCTAATTTCGCTACTGCGTCAGAAATATTCAAATTAGACTGATACAATATTTTCAATACTCGCTTTAAAGTTAACCTTTGTTCAGAAGTAAAGCCAGCCCGTCGTAATCCGACGATATTTAAACCCATAATCGTATTACCAGCCAATCCCGGAGTCATGCAAAATGGAGGTATATCGCGTCCCACCGCAGAACCACCGGACATCATTACTAACCTCCCAACTCTGGTAAACTGATGTAGCAAGCAGTTACCGCTAATAAAAGTTTTGTCTCCTACCTCAACATATCCTGCTAATAACGCTCCATTGGCAATAATTACATTATTCCCAACTTTGACGTTATGTCCGAGGTGAGAATTAGCCATCAGTAAGCAATCATTACCTACTTCGGTTGCTGTACCCAGTTTCGTCCCACGATGAATGGTTACTCCCTCGCGAATTGTACAGCGAGATCCAATTTTCACGTAAGTTTCTTCATTCGTAAATTTTAAATCTTGGGGTACATCTCCTAAAACTGCGCCGGAATGTACTTGACAATTCTCTCCTAATGTGGTATTGCGTAAAATAGCCACATGAGAATTGATTACACAACCAGAACCAATGACAACGCGATCGTCAATAAAAGTAAAAGGTCCAATTGTTACATCTTGACCTAACTGAGCGCTCGATGCAACTACTGCGGTTGGGTGAATTGTCACAGGAGTTTACCCAAGAATAAATAACGAATTGGATTGTACCAGTAAAGGCGGGCATTGCCCACCTCAATTACAAATGTAGTTTACTACGTCTGGGCAGTAATTTCTGACTGTAACTCATCTAAACGAGCTAAAACTTCCTGAGAGTGAATTACAGGTTTAACACCGAGGAAGATTTCGCGTAGGATACCCTCTGGATCGATGATATAAGTATGGCGTAACGAGAAAAAGCCTAACCACGAACCATAAGCTTTACTCACCGAACCGTCAGTATCCGCTAATAAAGGAAATTTTAAACCCTCAGAGTCACAAAATTCCCGATGGGAGTCTACATCATTAACACTAACACCAAGAATTTGAGCATTGCGGGTGACGTATTTCGGTAAGTCTTGTTGGAAACGACGCGCTTCTAAAGTACAACCAGAGGTAAAATCAGCAGGATAGAAGTACAAAACTACCCATTTACCTTGATAATCAGAAAGAGAGATTTCTCCGTCTCCGGTGTTAGTAGGAAGTGTAAATTCGGGGGCTGGCTGATTAAGTTCCGGCTGAGTTCCGCCTAAAGCCCACACCGTAGGAGTAAAATTAAACCAAGTGGCGATCGCTAAACTAATCGCTAAAACAATTTTCAGTAGATTACGACGAGACATAAGCTAAGAGAATGATAACTCGTTTAACATAAGTTTACATTCTTCTGGTTCCAAGCTACAGATGTTATACCAATTTGCTTTATCTACATAAAATTGTGTAGAGACGTTGCATGCAACGTCTCTACAAAGTCTGTATCTGTAAGAAAACGGTATTATCTAGACAAATTACTTTCAAATTTCTACAAATCTAGATATTATCTTACTTAAATTATCAGCAACAATTAAGCTAATTAATATAGCAGAGAACGAGTTCTTAGAAGCTCCTAATTTTCGGAAAAGTTTGCTAGAATAAGCTGCGATGGTTGTTCACTGTTCACTGTTCACTGTTCACTGTTCACTGTTTACTGTTTACTGTTATAACTACTCTTTCGCCATAATTCAGTAACCTTTCTAAACTCGCTAAACGATTTGACCAAACTTGAACTTGATAAGGTTTTTCCCTTGCTTGTGACTCCATCCAACCAGAAAAATTACCTCGAAAAGCAGCTAAAGCAACCTTAGCTGCTGATAAATTTTCCGCCGAAGGTTCCGCCGCCAATTTATCTAAAGTTACGGCTAATTTATCCACTTCTTGACTCCATTCTCTCATCACTGATTTAGACATCGCTAAATTATTATTTAACAACAAAAATATCCATTCTTGTTGTAACGCTTGATAGCGAGAAGCCGCCGCCGCAAAAGGTTCTCGATGAGGTAAAGGTTGCTGTTGTTTCGGACTACTTCTAAACTGAGATTCGAGATTATTATTCAGATTTTCCGCCGCAAATAAAGCATAACCTCCCGTAGGCGAATTTCGTAATAATTGCATTTGGTCAATTGCTACTACATCGGGAAGATTTAATAAACGTATTCCTGGTAAAAGAAGTGTTGATTTTAACAAAGCAGGATTGTAAAGTGGTTCAGTCATTTCCTCCAATTTTTCTGTATTTTCAGCATAAGTCATCGGCACCATAATGTCGATATTGCCGCGATTTGCCCATTCTTCCCAGTTTTGTTGAATTTTATTTAAACGTTCTTGTTTGGGAATAGGAAATA
This sequence comes from Oscillatoria salina IIICB1, assembly GCF_020144665.1. Classification (NCBI taxonomy): domain Bacteria; kingdom Bacillati; phylum Cyanobacteriota; class Cyanophyceae; order Oscillatoriales; family Oscillatoriaceae; genus Oscillatoria; species Oscillatoria salina. The sequence continues at coordinate 62,475 of NZ_JAAHBQ010000019.1, forward strand.
CCGCCGCCGAAATAATTAAATCTGGGCGTTTTTGGCGCAATCTTTGGAAAGCAGTCGCGACAAAACTATCAACTTGCTGAATGCGAAATTCAGTCCATTTTTGCCAGAGAGAATGACGTGGAGAAAGACTTTTTGGGTCAACTCCACTTAGTTCTTTAAATAAGGTATTTGCTGCTTGACTATAACCGTGACTTTGGTTATTATTTGGGTCTTGAAAAGGATAACGAATATAATCAAATTGAATGCCATCTACATCATATTTAGTGGCAATTTCTTCGAGTAAAGATAATAAATAACTGCGAGCTTCTGAATTAGCTGGATCGAGAAAAGCCTTTTTGCTGTTAGGATGAAATAAATTGCCTCGGTTATCGCGAATTGCCCAATCTGGACGAGCAGCTAAAACGGGTCCAGGATAATTAATTGGCTGACCAATAATAGGATTATGACGTTGATTAGCAGTAGCAAAAATCCACACCCAAGCGTGTAATTCCATCCCACGAGATCGCGCTAATTTAATTGCTGCTGCTAAGGGGTCCCAACCTTTAGTTAAAGGATTTTGTTCGGGTGCAACTTGACTCGGATAAATTGGATAACCCGCATTAACAGTTTCAAAGAAAACAGTATTAATACCTGCTGCTGCCATGCGATCGAAAATGCGTGCTAAATCCTGTTCAGATTTAGCTTGAACAATCGTACCGCGATCGAGCCACATCGCCCTAATTTCTGCCCCATGTGCTGCTACCGGATAATTATCGAGTAAACTACGTCGTGCTTGCTGCCACTCACTACGGGCGCGATCGTAGTTTTGTGTTTCAATAGATTGGACGAAATTTTGCAATCCCGATCGCGCCTGTTCTAAAGCTTGATTCGTGCTAGGATTTTTAACTTGAGGCGATTTCTCAGATTGTTCCACCGCTTCAGTAGTTGACAAATTCAGCTTTTTGTGAGTGAGATCCGCAGCCAAAATTGCACTTTCATACCTACCGATTAAACTTGTCAACTCTTCGCGCATAGCGACAACTTGACGAGCCGCAATTGGCGTTCCTCGACTTGTAGGAGGACTCGGTTGAGGTTGAGAGTTGCGAGGAGGTAAAGCCGCCCTAGGGGTACTAGGAGGGGAATTATTTACCGTAGGATTCGAGTTAGGACGATTTTGTCGAGGAGGGAGAGAAGCAGTATCGATGACATTTATCGCACTTGGTTCACTCGCAGCCACACTACCACCATTACAAGCACCCAAACTTTTTCCCGAAGCCGCCGTAAAACTGCCGTAGCGCCCCACAGCCGCTTCCAACCAAGCCGCATCAATTTCCGCAGTGGAAGCCGTATCAACACCCCAACGCCAACCCAAAAACGTCGAATTTTCCGTTGTAATCACCGCCGGAGGAGTCCCATCAGATTGCCAAACCGCCGCCGTAGAGGAATTCAAACCAGCCGGAATAACTACACCACCACGCAGAGTACCAGAAAGATTCTTTTTGCGTACCCAAATTTGCTGTCTGGTGCGTAAAGGATCGAGGGTTGCGGGACTAGAAAGAGGAAAACCCCAATAAGCACCGAGTAGCGATCGCAACTGAGAACGGACATTAGCTTGAGATAAACTTCCTGTCGGACCGCTAGCGATCGTACGTCCGCCTAAATTTACCCAAGATTGTAAAGCCTGTACCTGTTCTCCTGTCATTGTTTCCACATTGGGAATTAACAGTACCCCTACTCCAGTTAAATCCTCAGCTTCATCTAAATTGGCTAATTCTACGACACAATAATCAAACCCCGTCGCTTGCAATCGCGAAACAATTCCTTGCCATTGTTGAGCATTTTCCGGACTTCTGACTACACCCAATCTACCCGTTTCTGCACTTTTCCCCGGAGCAGGAAAAAAACTAAATAATAGCAACCAGGAGATAAAAAAAAAGCCAATTTTGCTGACTTGAGAACTTAACCCAAAATTCTTATTCCGATGCTGAGAATTTTTCGTTAGGTAACTAAAAATTAGCTTGCTTTTGATACCGATTTTGTCTTCAACCTGGGAAAGGTTTGTGTTTGCCACCTTCTTTGTGATTGTCCGGTTAATTAGCGTCATTTCTCACCAAGTTCAGCCTAATTTTTCGGCAAATTAATCGCTCTAAGGATGATTTTCAACTTAGAGCGTAGGAGTACAGAATTCAATCTGCTTGCATCATCTAAGATAGACATCATCAGTGGCACCGAGCAAACTTTTAGATTGGGAAACGCTCGATCTGAACCACAGCTTGACGGGCATTTTGCTCTAAAGCTTCAGAAACGCCAGGAATTTGTGGAATTTGCCAAAGCACATCTACCGTACGACGGAACATTCTCACCAAATCGCCATCATCCAAACTTGTATTTTCGCACAATTGATTCCATTCCAGACTACCATCAGCGATCGCCCAATTTTCCACCAAAGCCACCAGATCGTCTTCCAGCCAAACTGGGATAGCCACATCATAGCGATGCTGAACTTGAATTAACTTCCGACGCTGTTGGCGTAAACTATCCAAAGTGGCGATTACTTCTGGAGAACAGCGATAATTAGTCCAACTGTCAGGTTTAGGAGGTTCGCTAATCAAAGCGCAAACCGCAGCCGCTAATTGTGCTGGCTTTAATCGATCCAACGCTCCCGATATAAAAGCTAACCCTAACCAAAGTTCATTATCACAGCGAATCGCCGCCGCCGCTTGTCCTAATTTGGTGGGAGTGTATTCCGTAAGCGCATCAAACTCTTGTAATACCTTGACCAAATTGAGAAATTCTTGCCAATAATAGGAACCGCGAGACTTTTGTTTGCGATAATTAACTTGTAGTTGATGAATTTTTTCCCGTAATTTTCTGGCGCGATCGCTGCGTTTAATTAAACTACTTGGTTTACCTAATTCATTTAAAGGATGATTTGCCAGTTGTTCTTCTACTGACTCAATCCGCAACCTTTGTTCTTTTACTTCCGGAGCTTCCCAAATTGCCTCTAAATTTTTCGGCAGATTTTTCGCAATTTGAGCAGTTTCCGGAGCGCCTTTTTTCGAGCCACCTAATTGACAAGGTAAATCGTTAGGAGGAGCTAAATTTTTCAAATCCAATTCGGGTAAAGTAGTTTTGTCTATACCCACAACATCAACACTAGAAACCACATACCAGCGATTATTTGCTGCCAAACAAACCAAATAAATCAGATTACCCCGTCCCGGTACTCGACAAACCAATACTGCTGGGATGGGAGAACTTACCTTAACGTGTTTACCTTTGAGATCAAGAATTTTGCCTAGTTTAACTCGCTCTAGCTCGGATCTAATTTCTTGAATTCTGACTGACTCAGCTTGTTGTTGTAAAGTTTTCGCTAAACGACGTTCTTCCCGAAGTCGTTCCTTAAGTTTTTTATAGCTAGAAATTTGTTCAATATCCAAGTTAGCTAATTCGATTTCCAGCTTAGCTAGTTGCGTCGTTAATTCAGCAATTTCTTGCAGTTGAGGATCGAGTTTTTGTCTAGCCAAATATTCAGCAAAGCTACCTTCAAGTAATTTCTCAACTTCTTCCAAAGCATGAGTTTGCAGTAAATTCAGTACCATACCATAAGAAGGAGCAAACCAACTTCGCAGTGGTTCCGGTTCCGCAGTCGCCAGATAAGCACCTTCTTTGGCTCCCTCAAAAGGAGTTTGGGAGATCGTCACATGACCTACAGTATCCATACCGCGTCTTCCAGCCCTACCAGCAACCTGTAAAAATTCAGAAGGTGTGAGCAATCGATGACCATCATCACTTCTTTTCGACAGCGAGGAAATTACTACAGTCCGAGCAGGCATATTAATTCCTGCGGCTAAAGTTGAAGTAGCAAAAACTACCTTTACCAAACCCATCTCAAACAGTCGTTCCACCAACTCTTTCCAAGCAGGTAAAATTCCCGCATGATGAGCAGCAATACCTTTTTTCAGAGGTTCGACTTGGTTCGATCTTGCTGCTTCGTGAGGATTTTGCGCTAAAAATTCATCTACCAGCTTGGATAGCTCAGCCGCTTCTCGAGCATTTACTAGCTGAAAATCGCTATCCTCAGCTAAATTAATTACCGCGCGATCGCAACCCCGACGATTAAAGATCAAGTAAATTGCTGGGAGCATATCCCGTTGCTGTAACTGCTCGACTATCAAAGCAATACTGGGACAATCTTCTCGTCTGGGTCGTCTTGGAGCCTGCTTTCCTTTAGCATAAGGCTTCAAGCGAGGATTAATATCTGTTTGCTTTTTATTGAGTAAAGGAAACAATCCCTTATTATTACTAAAGTAAAACTTTAAAGGAACCGGACGATAGTTAGAGTTAATTAAGACCGTCGAACCATGTACTTGATCGATCCAATCAGTAAGTTCTCCAGGATTACCAATCGTTGCCGAAAGCGCTAGCAACTGAATTTGCGGGGGACAATAGATAATCGATTCTTCCCAAACTGTACCTCGTTGGCGATCGCTCAAATAATGGCACTCATCTAAAACTACTGCTTCTACATCCGCTACAGTTGTACCCACCTGTCCAATCGGAGTTCCATAAAGCATATTCCGGAAAATCTCCGTCGTCATCACCAAAATCGGCGCTCCAACGTTAATTAAAATATCCCCGGTAATTAAACCAACTTGCTTCTGACCAAAAGACGAGCAAAAATCGCGAAACTTTTGATTAGAGAGAGCTTTAAGAGGAGTAGTGTAGAAAAGCCGCTTCCCTCTAACCAAAGCACGATGAATCGCGTACTCAGCAATGACAGTTTTTCCCGAACCCGTCGGCGCACAAACCACAATGGATTTATTATCGTCCCAAGCAGCGATCGCTTTCTTTTGGAAATCATCCAGTTTAAAGGGAAATAAGGTATTTAAATTTAATACTGAGGTGCTAGAAACGTTCACACAAGTTTTTTCCAATCAGAAACTAATATCAGCTTAAAACTAAACGAATGTAGCATTTACTGACTCTCTTTACTTAAAACTACTTTTACCACAGACCTTCAGACGCTGACCACTTAACGATTCTCTCAGTTTAACTAGCGAGCAGATGTACTGAGATTATTTAACGATAACCCTACTCTAACGGTCAAAGCAAGAAATTATGGTTCTTGAGCTTGTTGCTTTCCCAGTGGTTGAACAACCAAGGTAATATTGCATCTACCTACTACCTCGACAATTTCTCCCGAACAGATAATAATTTCTTCATCGCATCTCGCCGGCCACCAGCTACCTCGAAAGCGCACCCGACCTTTTTGCTCAGGTCGAATCTCTCGCTCGACAACTGCTTTTCCTTGACAATTACTGTAACTTATGCTTATTTGTTGTTTAACTGGAAACTCCGTCAGGCGAGAACTTTTGGGAGAGAGAGGAAACCGAAAAGACTTGAGAAAATTAAGCATTTGCTAGCTGCCTAGATAATAGTTGGATGACTTAGTAGTAAGGAATGAGAAGTCTTTACTTACCTTCATCAGCATTTACTACAAACGAAGTTCACCCTAATCTGGACTGCTATCAAGCAAAATTACAGATTTATTTATTAGTTCGAGCAGTTCTGAAGATACAACTGTGCATAGCTTTACGGAGGTTTTGCACTGAAATGCAAGATGATGGTCGAGGAAATAGAGGCGATCGCCTCCTTAACTAAAGTTTCCTTCGTTAAAGAGGACTAGCGACTTTGATTTCTCAATTAAGTTTCCACAGCACTTGAAGTTAAAACTTGTTGATTATGTTCTAGTAGTGGAAACCCTAAACGCTCTCGTTGCTTGGAGTATAACTTAGCCACTTGTCTTGCGAGAGAGCGAATTCTACCAATGTACCTAGTGCGCTCCGTCACCGAAATTACACCTCTCGCATCAAGCAGGTTAAAAGCGTGAGAACACTTCAACACATAATCAAGAGCGGGAGTAACTAAACCGATCTCGCTTAACTGTTTGGCTTCCTGCTCGTATAAAGTAAACAGATTAAACAACAGATCTGGATTAGATGCCTCAAAGTTATAAGTACACTGCTCAACTTCCCACTGAAGATAGACATCCCCGTAGCTTAGGCGATCGTTCCACTGAATTTTCGTCATCGCATCTACATTTTGCAGATACATCACCAAGCGTTCGATACCATAAGTAATTTCAATGGAAACCGGACGACAGTCAATTCCTCCGCATTGTTGGAAATAAGTAAACTGAGTAACCTCCATTCCATCCAGCCATACTTCCCAACCAACACCCCAAGCTCCCAAAGTTGGAGCCTCCCAATTATCTTCCACAAAACGAATATCACGATCCTCCGGGTGAATCCCCAAAGCTCTCAGAGAATCCAAATACCAATCCTGAATATTTTCTGGTGAAGGCTTAATCAGAACTTGATACTGATAATAGTGTTGCGTGCGATTAGGATTTTCTCCATAACGTCCATCCGTAGGGCGGCGACAAGGTTCAACATAAGCAACCGACCAAGGTTCCGGTCCAATAGCTCGCAAGAATGTATGAGGACTCATCGTGCCGGCACCCTTTTCCGTGTCATAAGGTTGAGCAATCAGACAACCGCGATCGCTCCAAAATTGATTCAAAGTAGCCACTACCGACTGAAAATTTGTACTCACCGTGGTGCTCCAGCTCGTGTTTGCAAATTTATTTTTACACAAAACCCTTACTTAGAGAGACTTTCAGCCAATGGAAATTTTTTTTTTGAAAAAACCCTTGACACTCTTGGAAATAGTAGCTAAATTAGTAAATGCGCGGTTGAGGCAAA